>VGFA01000001.1 GCA_016869025.1 Armatimonadota bacterium
CAAGGGAGGCTAGCAAGTCGAACACCAACATCATAGGCCAAGGGAAGTGCTACCCTGGGCTTGACAGTCTCGACTCGATTTCGTGCGATTGACGGCCTGATACCCCCGTGCTATACTCCGCACGATCTGACAGCCGAAAGTAGAAGCCATCCGCTTCTCACCCGGGCGCTCGAGAGACACCGTGATGCGACCCGGGTCGCTGTGGCAGCGGCGCGAATGTGGGGATGGCACCTGCCGTCCCCTTTGTGTTTTGCGGGCCGCAGGCCGATATCAAGCACGGAGGGTCAAGGAGGGCGAGAGAGCATCGAACGCGAGACGCGGATCAACGACCGGATAAGAGTCCGAGAGGTGCGATTGATCGGCCCTGGCGGCGAGCAGCTGGGGATCGTTTCCACACGCGAGGCGCTCATGCGCGCTCAGGAGCACACTCTGGACCTCGTGGAGGTCGCCCCCACGGCGTCCCCGCCCGTGTGCAAGATAATGGACTACGGGCGGTACAAGTACGAGCAGAGCAAGCGTGACCGGGACGCCCACCGGAAGTCGCGCGGCGGCGATCTCAAGGGCATGCGGATGAGCCCGAAGATAGGCGAGCACGATTTCCAGGTCAAGATCCGCCGGGTGACCGAGTTCCTCAAGGACGGCGACAAGGTCCGGGTCGCGATGTGGTTCCGCGGGCGCGAGATGGCCCACCCCAAGGTGGGGGAAGCGTTGCTGCAACGTTTGGCCCTGGCGGTGGCTGAGGTCGGGGTGGTCGAGAGCATGCCCAAGCTGGAAGGCAGGAACATGATAATGCTCCTCGCCCCCCGAAAGGGGTAGGAGACGGGAGAGGGAGCGGTGGCAAAGACAAAGCGACACCAGGGCGCCACGAAGCGCATTGGAACGACTGGTTCAGGTCGTCTGACGCGGGGACGCCAGCACGGCGGCCATCTCAAGGTCAAGAAGAGCCCCAAGCGCAGGCGCTCTCTGCGCGCGGAGGTTTCGGTACACGCCAGCGATGAAAAGCGGTTGCGGCGGTTGCTCCCCGGCCAATAACGCGTTGGGGGCACGCCGGGCAGTTCTCTAGCGGAAGGTGGGTTGGTCATGGCACGCATCAAGCGCGGCGTCACGGCACGTCGCCGCCACAAGAAGATCCTACGACTGGCTCGGGGGTACCGGGGCGGTCAGAGCCGATGGTACCGCCTGGCCAAACAGTATGTAACCCGCGCCCTGGCGCAGGCATTCACGGCCCGGCGCCTCCGCAAGCGGCAGTTCCGGCGGTTGTGGGTCACGCGCATCAACGCCGCCGCGCGCGGGAGCGGCGTTCCGTACAGCCGGTTGATCAGCGGCCTGCGCAAGGCGGGCGTGAGCGTGAACCGCAAGGTCCTGGCCGACCTGGCCGTGAAAGATCGAGCGGCCTTTGACGCGCTGGTCGCGCGCGCCAAGGTTCACCTGGAGTCCTAGCCGCCGGTTGCAGGTCGCCGGCGGCTCTGCGCAGTGCCAGGGATGGGCGTGGCGAGGACGCCGACTCCGCAAATGGTTCGCCAGTTAGCGCTGGTTCGGCAGTCCTGGTCAGGACGGCTGACCCTGAGCCCATCCCAGACCATCATCGTCGGCTTCATAACGATCATTCTGGCCGGAGCGATGCTGCTCAGCCTGCCGGCCGCCTCCGAGTCGGGTCGGCCCACGCCCTTTCTCACCGCGCTGTTCACGGCCACGTCGGCGACGTGCGTCACCGGCCTGACGGTCGTGGACACCGCGGATCACTATTCGTTCTTTGGCGAGCTGGTGATCCTGGTGCTGATACAGCTCGGGGGATTCGGGTACATGACCTCGTGGGCGCTTCTTGCCCTTGTCCTTGGGTGGCGAATCGGGCTTCGGGAGCGGATCATCCTCACCGAGGCCCACAACCTGTATGACCTCGGGGGCGTGGTGCGGTTCACGCGGCGCCTCATTCTGATGGCCCTGATCGTCGAAGCATCCGGAGCCGCGATCCTGACCTTGCGCTGGATGGGGGAGGAGCCGTTTGGACGCGCGCTGTATCTGGGCGTGTTCCACAGCATTTCGGCGTTCAACAACGCCGGGTTTGACCTGATGGGTGGCTTCAGGAGCCTGACCGCATACGCCGGCGACCCGGTGGTTTCGCTGATCATCGCCGGGCTCATCATCCTCGGCGGCCTCGGGTTCTCGGTGCTGTTCGACCTGCGCTCGCGGCGCCTGACGCTTCACTCGAAGACCGTGCTGTTGGCCACTGGAATGCTGATAGGCATCGGGACGGCGTTGATCGCGCTGTTTGAGTTTGCGAACCCCAAGACGCTGGGAGCCCTGCCGGTTCCCGAGCGGCTGCTCGCGGCCCTCTTCCACGCGGTGACGCCCAGGACCGGGGGCTTTTCCACCATTGAGGTTAGATCTCTGGCCGAGCCGACGCTAGTGTTCGTTGCCTCGCTCATGTTCATCGGCGCCTCCCCCGGCGGTACGGGCGGGGGCATCAAGACGACAACGTTTATGGCGCCTCTGGCGGTGATCCTGAGCAGCATCCGGGGAACCGGGGAGCCGGTGCTGTTCGGACGCCGGATAATGGTCCAGAATGTCAACAAGGCCCTGACCATAGCCTTTGTGTCGCTGGCCTTCGTGTTCGCAATGTCGGTCATGCTTGCCGCAGTTGAGCGGGTGGAGTTTCTTCCGGCGCTGTTCGAGATCACATCGGGTTTCGGAACCGTGGGGCTGAGCACCGGGTTGACGCCGCACCTCTCGCCGTGGGGTAGGGTTATCGTGATGCTGACCGTGTTCAGCGGCCGCGTCGGGTTGCTGACAGTCGCGTTTGGGCTGACCCGGCGGCACCGGCCGGCCAGGGTGCGCCATCCCGAGGAGAGGCTGTACATTGGATAGCGGCGCGAGCCCGGCGCCACGGGCGGATCATCCGGGCGGGTGGAGACTACGATGAGCGAATTCGCGGTGATTGGGATCGGGCGGTTCGGCCGGAGCGTAGCGGCGACGCTGCACCAGCTCGGACACAGGGTGCTCGCGATAGACCAGAGCGAGGACTCGCTCCGGCACGTGGCCGATGACGTGACGCATGCGGTGCAGTTGGATTCAACGGACGCCGAGGCGCTCCGGGGCGTTGGGATTGCAAACATGGACGCGGTGGTCGTGGCCATCGGCGCAGCCATGCAGGAGAGCATCCTGACCACGCTGATCCTGAAGGAACTCGGTTGCAAGAAGATCGTGGCAAAGGCCTCCAACGACCTGCAGGGCAAAGTGCTCGAGCGCATAGGCGCGGACGTGGTCGTCCACCCTGAGCGCGACATGGGAGTGCGCATCGCCCACACTCTCTCGGCACCGGGGGTACTGGACTACCTTGAGATCTCTCCCACGTTCTCAATCGAGGAGCTCAGCGTACCCGACCGTTTGGTCGGCCAGACGCTTGGGCGGATGGATCTCAAGGCCCGTTTCGGCGTAAGCGTGCTGTTGATACGCCGGGACAGCCAGCTGCTGATCTCCCCCGACCCGGAGACCGTTCTTCAGACCGGGGACGTGCTGGTCGTGGTAGGGGAGAACCGGCAGCTCAACAGGCTGGAGACCTCGCTCTAGCCAGCTGGCGACGTGATAACCTCCACGCGCCACCCCCTGGTACAGGCGATGCGGAGGGCGGGTGAGCATCCGCGCCGCGACCCAGAGCAGCGGATCGTGCTGGATGGGCCGCGCCTGGTCCAGGAAGCCCTCGATGCCGGCATCTTCATTGAGGCGGTCCTGATCGCCGGCGATGAGGCAGACCCCGCCGGCTCGCCGCTGAGCGCGCGCCTCAGGGACGCCGGCGCTCGCGTCTGCCAGGCCACCCTGCGCGTCGTGCAGGCCGCCAGCCGCGTGGCGACATCCCAGGGGGTCGTGGCACTGGCCCGGCGTCCATCCCCGCCGGACGCCTCGATTCTGGACTCGTCCGGGCTCCTGCTGCTCGTGGCCGACGGTATCCAGGATCCCGGAAACCTCGGCACCATGGTACGAACCGCGGCCGCCTCCGGCGCTTCCGCGGTCGCGGTGACCGAGGGCACCGCTGATCCGTTCCAGCCCAAGGTGATACGCGCCACCATGGGAGCGGCTTTCAGGATACCCGTGCTTGGACTCGACGGTCCCGCGCTGCGGGCAGCGCTCGTCGCACACGGTGTCCGCGTGATCGTGGCCGACGCTCGAGGAGACCTGGACTACGCGACTGCGCCCGTTGATCCACCCCTGGCGATCGTCGTTGGGAACGAGTCCGCCGGGCCTGATGCCGCGTGGTTCGATGTTGGGACGCGCGTCCGCATCCCGCTGCTGGGGCAGGTCGAGTCGCTCAACGCCGCGGTGGCGGCCGGCGTGCTCCTGTACGAGGTCGTGCGCAGGCGCGGGGTCTCGTCGGCGAGTCCGTGATCGGACTCTCGCGTGCTTGTCAGTCGCTTTTCGCCTGTGCTATACTCACGGCAATCGCGCGGCAGTGGCTGGAACCCTGATCTGGCGCGGGTTTCAGGATCGTTTCTCCGGGCCTATCGCCAGGCAGGCCGCAGGCGATGAAGGAGAGGAGTACCGCAGGGTCGGCTCGATCACCCGTGCGGCCCAGAGTCGCACGGGGATAGGGAGGGGGGCCCTGGACTGCAAGCCCCTTCGAGCACGTGCCGTCGGGAAGTTCGCTCCTGAGCCGCCGGGTTGAAAGCGCAACGGCGTCACTAGACCCGGCCGGAGACCCGCCGTTATCCGGGCAAGAGGGACCGGGCCGCCACGCGCGCCCGGCCGATGAGGGTGGTATCGCGGAAGCGAGGCGCTTTCGCCCCTGGAGGCGGAGGCGCCTTGGCATTCCACAGGAGGGGCCGCATGCCTGATGATGTTGACCGGCTCGTGACCCGGACGATCAAGGCGCTCGGAGGGGTGACCGACCCCGACGCGCTGGAGGCCATGCGCCACCGCGTGTTGGGACGCCGGGGCGAGATCGCCGCGCTCCTGAAGGGCCTCCCTGCCCTGAGCGGACCCGAGCGCGCGTCACGCGGCGCGCGCCTCAACAGCGCGCGGGAGACGTTGCTGTTGGCGTTCGATGCTCGCGCGGCCGAGCTCGCCACCACACGGGAGACAGAACGCTTGGCAGCAGAGCGGATTGACGTATCGCTGCCCGGCCGGCGCGGGCCGCTTGGCCGCCGGCACGTGCTGCGGCGCACGCTCGATGAGGTCGAGCGGATCTTCGTCGGGCTCGGGTTCGAGGTGGTCGAGGGAACAGAAGTAGAAACCGATGAGTTCAACTTCGGGCGGCTCAACATGCCGCGCGACCACCCGGCCCGCGACACCCAGGATACCTTCTATCTCGGCGACGAGCTGTTGCTGCGCACGCACGCCACGGTCGTGGACGCGAGGGTGATGGCAGGACGGACCCCGCCGCTGCGCATCGTCACCAGCGGAAGGTGCTATCGCCGGGACCCGGTGGACGCTACCCACATGCCGGTGTTCCATCAGGTGGACGGGTTCATGGTCGGTGAGAACATCACGTTTGCGAACGTGAAGGGCGTACTGGCCACGTTTGCGCGCGAGATGTTCGGGCCCCAGACCAGGACGCGCTTCCAGCCGAGCTACTTCCCCTTCACCGAACCCAGCGCCGAACTGGCGGTGTCGTTCGAGGGACGGTGGCTGGAGCTGGGTGGGTTTGGCATGTTCCACCCCAGGGTGCTGGAGATGGCCGGGATTGATCCAGAGAGGTACACGGCCTTTGCATTCGGCCTAGGGGTTGATCGGCCGGCCATGGTGCGCTACGGGATCCCCGACATCCGCCTGCTGTGGGAGAACGATCTCAGATTGCTGGAGCAGTTCTAGATGCGCGCCCCGCTGTCGTGGCTGAGAGAGTACGTTGAGTTGCCCGAGCCCGCCGAGGCACTGGCCGAGGTCCTGCCCATGCTGGGCATCGGCGTAGAGGGAGTCGAGCGCACCGGCGTAGACCAGGTGCTGGATCTCGAGATTGCCTCCAACCGGCCGGACCTGCTGAGCATGATCGGCATTGCCCGCGAGCTGGCGGCGTGGCGCGGCTGCGATGTCCGTCTGCCGGCAGACGATCTCAACGAGGTTGACCCGCCCGCCTCCTCCGTGGCGGCGGTGGAGATCGCGGACGCGTCGCTGTGCCCGCGCTATGTGGCCCACGTGATCACGGGTGTCACGATTGGTGCCTCGCCGCCTGCCATCGCTGCCAGGCTGGAGGCGGCCGGGATCCGGCCCGTGAACGCGGTGGTGGACGCCACGAACTACGTGATGCTGGAGTGGGGACAACCCCTGCACGCGTTTGACCTCGACGCCCTGCGCGGACGCCGCATCATCGTGCGACCGGCCGCTGCCGGCGAGTATCTCGTCACGCTGGACGGAGTGGGACGCACCCTCGATCCCGCGATGCTCGTGATCGCGGACGCCAGCCGCCCCGTGGCCCTGGCCGGCATCATGGGCGGCGCCGAGACTGAGATCGGGCCTGCGACCCGCACCGTGCTGCTGGAAGCAGCGTCGTTTGCGCCCTCCAGCGTGCGCCGCACGAGCCGTCGCATTGGCCTACGCACCGAGGCCAGCGCACGGTTTGAGCGCGGGGTGGATCCTGAAGGGGTTGCCCGCGCAGCGCGCCGGGCCGCCGGGATCATTGCCGACCTCTCAGGGGGACGGGTCCTGCGCTCTGGGGTGGATGCCTATCCGGCGCCGGTGCCCAGGCCGGTGATCAGGCTGCGGCTTCCGCGCCTGGAGCGCGTACTGGGCGTGGAGATACCGCCTGGTGAGGTCGTGGCCGTTCTTGCCCGGCTCGGGCTGGATGCGCGCCGGGAGGGGGATTCGGTAATCGCCGTGCCCCCGGTAGGCCGAAGGGATCTGGAGCGCGAGGAAGACCTCGTCGAGGAAGTGGCCCGCCACCACGGCTACGACCGGATTCCAGAGGCGATGCCGCGCGAGGTCATGCAGCAGGGACGCCGCCCTGTCACGCTGGAGGCCGAGGGCGCGGCGCGCGACGCGCTCGTGCGTGCCGGCCTGACCGAGGCGATGACGCTGTCGCTCATCCATCCGCGCGTGCTGGACCGTCTGGGGGTCGGGGAGGACGATCCGTGGCGCCTGGCCGTGCCCATCTCCAATCCGCTCACTGCCGACCACACCCATCTGCGGTCCGCCCTTCTTCCAGGGCTGCTGGAGGCGGTGCGGATCAATGTCGCGCGGCGGCGGGGAGCGATCCACCTGTTTGAGATCGGCCGGACATTCCGGGCTGAAGGCGGCGCGGTGAGGGAGCGGCGCGCACTTGCGATAGCGTTGCATGGGGCGTGGCTGGCCGGGTTCTGGGAAGACGCCCGAGACCTGCGCGATGCCACGCTGCTGCACCTGAAGGGCGTGCTGGAGACCCTCTCGGCCGAGCTGCGAGCAGGACCGCTCGTGGTGGAGGCCGGCGGTCCTGCGTGGATGCACCCGGCGCGGTGTGGACGCGTCAGCGTCGGCGGCGCAGAGGTTGGGGTGATGGGAGAGCTGCATCCACAGGTTGCCGCCCGTCTTGATATTCCAGGCCGCACCTGCGTGAGCGAGATGGATCTGGATGCACTGCTCGGCCACGCCGTACTTCAGCCCAGATTCGCGGACATGCCGCGGTATCCGGCCGTGGTGCGCGACGTTGCCCTGGTGGCACCGCTGGATCTGCCCCACGCGGCGGTGCAAGGAGCGCTGGTCGAGGCCGGCGGCGCACTGCTGGAGTCGGCGGAGTTGTTCGACGCCTACGCAGGCCCGCCGCTCGCTCAGGGGACGCGCAACCTGGCCTACACACTGACGTTTCGCGCTCCGGACCGCACCCTCACCGGCGAGGAGATCGAGGGCCTGATGCTGGAGATATGCACGGCCGTGGCCGCGCGCCTGCCGGTTGCGGTCCGCGCATAGGTATGCCGGGACGGCATGTGGGGCATTGTCTCTGATGAGCGGGCGTCCTGGAGGTGGTCGGTGTGACGTGGCTTGACTGGATCGCGGTGGTGATGCTGATCGGGTTCGTCGTGCAGGGAGTGTTCAAGGGCGGCGTCGCATCCCTGCTGGGCGGGGTGGCGCTGGTGGTTGCCTACGCGGCCGCGGCGATCACCTTCCCGGCCCTGGGCGAGCGCATCACGAGAGGGAGCCCCCTGCCCCTGGAATGGGGGCGGACCGTTGGGTTCGTCCTGGCCTTCCTGGTCGCGTACACGCTGCTGGCCGTGCTGATCAGCATCCTCCCGGGCGGAAAGCGACCCGGCCTGCCCGCCCAAGTCCTGGGGATTCTCACCGGCGCTCTCAAGGCCCTGGTCGCGGCCATGGCCGGGGTGGGAATCCTGCTGGCTTCACCTCTGTCCGACACGATCGCTCAGGACGTCGAGCGGTCGCCTATCGTGCGGTACGTGGCGGTGGCTCAGCGAGGCGCCATCACCCACCTTCAACGGATCAGCCCGATCCCTTTCCCGCCGGTCGGCCCGGACCACAAGTTCTGACGAGCCCCACGTGTTGCAGAACCGGGCGGTCGCACAACGGTTTGCGCTGATAGCCGATCTGCTCGAGATAGGGGGCGAATCGGTCTTCCGCATCAACGCCTACCGCCGGGCAGCCCGAGCCATGGAAGGGCTCTCAGAGGATGTCGCCACGGTCGCCGCCCGCGGAGGCCTTACCGAGATCCCCGGCATAGGCAAGGCCCTGGCGGAGAAGATCGTCGAGTTCCTGGCAACCGGCGCGATGCACGCCTACGAAGAACTGGCCGCATCGCTCCCGCCTGGGCTTGCCACCCTGATGACCGTGCCCGAGGTCGGGCCCAAGACCGCGCTGCTGCTGCACGAGCATCTGGGCATCTCGACGCTGGACGAACTGGAGGCCGCGGCCGCCGCTGGCCGCATCCGCGAGCTGCCGCGCATGGGTCAGCGGACCGAGGAGGCCATACTGCGCGGCATCGCGATGGTGCGCCGCCAGGCCGGGCGCCGGCCCCTGGGCTTTGCCCTGCCCGTGGCAGAGGCGCTGGTCGAGCGGCTGCGGGCGGTCGCGGGGGTAAGACAGATCAGCGCCGCTGGCAGCATCCGCCGCATGAGAGAGACCGTGGGCGACCTGGACATCCTGGTGACCAGCCGGGCGCCCGCGCGGGTGATGGAGGCCTTCACCACGTCGCCCGAAGTGAGCGAGGTCCTATCCCGGGGCTCCACGCGGTCGTCGGTGGTGCTGGACGCCGGGCTGCAGGCCGACCTGCGCGTTGTGGAGCCCGTCGCGTATGGTGCGGCACTGCAGTACTTCACCGGGAGCAAGGAGCACAACATCGCCCTGCGCGAGAGGGCTGCCCGCGCCGGGTTGAAGCTCAACGAGTACGGCCTGTGGCGGTCCGGGGGCGGTCGCGGCGGTCACGACCGCCGCGTGGCCGGTCGCACAGAAGCCGGCATCTACCGTGCCCTGGGCCTGGTCTGGATACCACCCGAACTCCGGGAGGACAAGGGCGAGATCGAGGCGGCGGAGGCAGGCCGGCTACCCCGGTTGATCGAGGTTGAGGACATCCGCGGCGAGGTTCACGCGCACACGTCGTGGAGCGACGGCGCCGATACCGTCGAGCAGATCGCCGCCGCCGCAGTGGCGATGGGATACGAGTACGTCTGCATCACCGATCACTCGCAGTCGCTCAAGGTCGCGCGAGGAGTGGCGGCCGTGGACCTGCGTGACCACATCCGGCAGGTCCGTTCTCTCTCCGACGGTATGGGGATCGCCGTGCTCATCGGCACCGAGTGCGACATCACCGCCGATGGCACCCTGGACTACCCCGACGACCTGCTGGCCGACCTCGACCTGGTGATCGCATCGGTGCACACCCGCTTCCGAATGAGCCGTGATGCCATGACGTTGCGCATAGTGCGGGCGATGGAGAGCGAGCACGTGGACATCCTGGGCCACCCCACCGGCCGGCTGCTCGGCGCGCGTGACCCCTACGAGGTGGATATCGAGGCGGTGGTGGATGCCGCGGCCCGAACCGGTACTGCTCTCGAGATCAACGCCGCGCCCGAGCGCCTGGACCTCAAGGACACCGACGTCCGCCTGGCCAGGGAGCGGGGGGCGCGCCTGGCGATCGGCACCGATGCGCACTCGTGCGCACAGTTGCGCTACATGCCGCTTGGGGTGGGAACCGCCCGGCGCGGCTGGGTCGAGGCAAAGGATGTCATCAACACGTTGCCGCTTGCGTCGCTGCGCGATGTGCTCGGGCGCCGGGGGGTCCGCCAGCGGCGCAGCCCGTGAGATGAGGCAGTTCCGACCACTTCCGCGCAGTTTCTTCGCACGGCACACGGTGGCCGTCGCCCGCGCCCTGCTGGGCCATCTGCTTGTCCACGAGACGCCGTCCGGAGTGCTCGTGGGCCGCATCGTGGAGACCGAGGCCTACCGGGGGGCGGACGATCCTGCCAGCCATGCCTTCAGGCAAACCCCGCGCAGCGCGATCATGTTTGGCCGGCCCGGGATCGCCTACGTCTACCGCGCGTTTGGGCTGCACGCCTGCCTGAACGTTGTCACCGAGCCCGAGGGACGGCCAGGGGCAGTGCTCCTGCGGGCTGTCGAGCCCGCTGCTCCAGGCCCCGGCCGCCTGACCGTTGCGATGGCGGTCGGCTTGGAGCACAACGGGGCCGATCTCACCGCACCGCCGCTCTACCTGGCCCATGGCGGTCGCCGCCGCGTCGCCGTTGCCGTCGGTCCGCGTATCGGGGTCAGCGCGGCCACGGACCGCGCGTGGCGGTTCGGACTGGACGGCCACCCCGCGCTCTCGCGGCGGTTTCCCTCTCGTCTATAATGAAGAGGTGTCAATCCTGGTCCTGTTTCTGGACGGCGTCGGCCTCGGCGAGCCCGATCCCGCGATCAACCCGTTCGCGAAGACGGCGACACCAACGCTGCGCCGGCTGCTCGGCGGCCCGATGGTTGCCCAGGAGACGGTCAGCCGCCCGGGGGTGCTGCTGCTGTCCGCGGACGCAACCCTGGGCGTCGCTGGACTGCCGCAGAGCGCGACCGGACAGACCGCGCTGCTCACCGGATGCAACGCGCCGGCGATCGCCGGCCGGCACGTGAGCACGTACCCTACCGCGGAGTTGCGGGATCTGCTCTCGGAGCATAGCATCTTTGCCCGGGCGCGACGGCGCGGCCTGCGCGTGGTACTGGCGAACACATACAGCCCGGAGTATTTCTCCGCGGTGGCGCTCCGGCGACTCAGGGTGGCGGCGGTCACGTACGCTGCGCAGGCCGCGGGAGTCCGGCTGCGCTCGATTGACGATCTGCGCTCCGGGCGCGCGGTCTTCCACGACCTTGTCAACCTCCGACTGCGCAGGTGGGGGCACGACGTCCAGGCGCTGACCCCGCGGCTGGCCGGTCACCGTCTGAGCGAGATCGCCGCGGACGCGGACCTGACCTTCTTCGAGTTCTTTCTGACGGACCTTGCGGCACACGGACGCACAGCCCTTTCCCCGGATGCCGTGATCGGCATGATGGACGAACTGCTGGCCGGCATCATCGAGCGACTCGACGCCCGGACGACCCTTCTCGTAACCAGCGATCACGGCAACATCGAAGACTGCCGCACGAGCGCGCACACCAGGTACCCCGTGCCTGTCCTGGCCATCGGCTCCCAGAGCGGCGCCTTCCGGGATGTCCGCACGATCACCGATGTCGCGCCCGCGATTCTCTCCGCGCTGGGTGGCAACGAACCCGTGAAGGCAGCGCGGTCCGGCGGGGCACGGTCCGGCGGGGCACGGCCCGGCATGGTGTCCAGGTGAGGGGCTTGCCCGCCGACGGGCGCACCCTTCGAGTGCTCGAGTTCCCCAAGATCCTCGCGGCGCTGGCCGAGGGCACCGTGACGCCCATGGGGCGCGAGCTGGCGCTGCGCCTGCTGCCGGAGTGCGACTGCGAGGCGGTACGCGCGGCGCTGGAGGTTACCGCGGAGGCGGTGGCCGTAGCCGCGGAGTCCGAGATCCAGGTGCGGGGGGCGCGCGACATCCGGCCGCTGGCCACCAGGGCGGCATCGGGCGGAATGCTCGATCCCCTGGAACTGCTCGACGTGGCGCAGACCCTGGAGGTCACCCGGCGCGTCCAATCCCACCTGCGCTCCCGTCGCGCCCTGGCCCCGCGTCTGGCAGCGCTGGCCGACCGTCTGACCGCGCTGCCGGAGTTGGAGACGGAGATCGGCCGGGCCCTGGACGGCCAGGGTCGCGTTCTGAGCACGGCCTCGCCTGATCTGCGCCGGATCCGCGACGAGCACCAGGCAGTGGAGCGACGTCTGCGCGAGTCGCTGGAGAGGATGCTTCACGATTCGGCGGTCGCGCGCTACCTGCAGGAGTCGCTTGTAACCGTACGGGGTGATCGGTTCGTTCTACCCGTGCGGGCCGAGCATCGCGCACAGTTCCCGGGTATTGTGCACGACGCGAGCGCAAGCGGGGCCACGCTCTTCATGGAGCCGCTGGCACTGGTCCCGTTGGGCAACAGGCGGCGTGAGCTGGATGCCGCGGAGCGCGAGGAGATTCTTCAGATCCTGCGCAGGCTGTCGGGTATGGTTGGTGAACACTCCGGAGCGTTGTGCACCAACGGGGAGATCCTGGGCGATCTGGATCTGGCCTCAGCCAAGGCCGCGCTGGCAGCGCGCCTGCGGGCCACCGCGCCGCAGGTGTGCGAGGACGGCACCATGCGGGTGCACGGCGCGCGCCACCCGCTGCTGGCCCTGGCCCGGGGGGATGCCGGGGTCGTTCCGGTGGACATCGTGCTCGGAGGCGAGTTCACCACATTGGTCGTGACCGGTCCCAACACCGGGGGCAAGACGGTAGCCCTGAAGACCATCGGCCTGCTGGCCCTGATGGCGCAGGCAGGGCTGTTCATCCCGGCCGCGGACGGCAGCACCGTCGCCCGTTTCGACCAGGTGCACGCGGACATCGGCGACGAGCAGTCCATCGAGCAGAGCCTGTCCACCTTCTCATCGCACATGAGCGCCATAGTTCAGATCCTGAGAAACGCGAGGCCGCCCGGGCTTGTCCTGCTCGACGAGATCGGCGCCGGAACCGATCCCACCGAGGGCGTGGTTCTTGCCCGGGCCATCATCCAGGAACTACACCGCCGCGGGCTGCACACAGTGGTAACCACCCACTACAACGAGCTGAAGATGCTGGCCTCTGTGGAAGCCGGCATCGAGAACGCGTCCGTGGAGTTTGACGTTGAAACGCTGCAGCCAACGTTTCGGCTTCGGATTGGGCTTCCGGGCCGCAGCAACGCGCTGGTCATCGCGGAACGGCTGGGTCTTGACCCGGAGGTCGTGGCGGAGGCCAGATCCCACCTGGCGCCAGAGCACGTGGCCATCGAGCAGGTGCTGGACGACCTGACGCGCGACAGGCAGGCCGCAGAGAGGGACAGGGCCGAGGCCGCGCTGGCCAGGGCGGCTGCACAGGAGGCCGAGCACCAGATGGTCGAGGAGGCCGAGCGTGTTCGGCGCGAGCGCCGGCGCCTTCTGGCAGAGGCCAGGCAGACCAGCGATGCGATTATCACGGAGACGCGCAGGCGGCTGGACGCGGTGATGGCAGAGGTGCGCGCCGCGCGTACCGAGGACGCGGTGCGACGGGCGCGGTCGCACCTGAGGGAGGCCGTGGAGGCGTTACCCGCCACGGAGCCCGCATCGCCTCCGGGCCCGCAGGTTGAGCGCGTGCACGCAGGCAAGGCGGTCTACGTGACACCACTGGGCAGGACCGGCACCGTCGTGTCCGGCCCCGATGCCCACGGCCAGGTGGAGGTGGAGGCCGGCACCCTGCGCACGCGCGTCCCCCTGGATGCGCTGTACGAGGCCCCGGCAGTTCACGGCGCGCCCCCCATCCCTGCGCGGTCCGCCGGGCGCGCCGAGGCACCCGCGCGGCCTGCCGTGACGACGTCGCTCAGCGTGCGCGGACAGACCGTGGACGAGGCCCTGCTGGTTGTGGATCGCTACCTGGACGACGCGGTGCGCGCGCGGTTGCCTCAGGTGACCGTGATTCACGGCAAGGGCACGGGTGCGCTGCGGCGGGCTTTGCACGAGTTCCTGCGCGGGCACCCGCACGTGCGGCAGTTCCGCCTGGGCGACCGTGGAGAGGGCGGCGACGGCGCGACGGTTGTTGCGCTGATGTTGTAAGCTGAGGTATCGCAGGACGGTTTGCGGAGGTTGGAGCATGGCGTTTCTTTCGCCCGAGGAGCAACTACTGCGGCTGCGGCGCGGCTGCGCCGAGATCATCTCCGAGGAGGATCTCCTGGCCAAGCTGCGCCTTGGCCGCCCGCTGCGGGTCAAGCTCGGTCTCGATCCCTCTGCCCCCGACCTGCACCTGGGCACTGCGATAGTGCTGCGCAAGATGCGGCAGTTCCAGGACCTGGGCCACGAGGCGATCATTGTGATCGGCGACTTCACCGCGATGATCGGCGACCCAACCGGCAAGAAGCAGTCGCGTCCGATGCTCTCGCCCGATGAGGTCGCTTCCAACGCCCAGACCTACCGCGAGCAGTACGGCCTGATCCTTGACCCCGAGCGAACAAGGGTGACGTTCAACAGCCAGTGGTTGGGAGCCCTATCGTTTGCGGATGTGATCCGGCTGACATCGCGCGCTACCGTTGCGCGCATCCTGGAGCGCGACGACTTCACCACCCGGCTGCGCGACGGGGTGCCGATCCACATGCACGAGTTGCTCTATCCCATTTGCCAGGCCTACGACTCGGTGGCGCTGGAGGCCGACGTGGAGCTGGGAGGCACCGACCAGAAGTTCAACAACCTGATGGGACGCGATCTCCAGCGCGAGGTGGGGCAGCCGCCGCAGGTCGTGGTGCTGACGCCGCTGCTGCCCGGCCTGGATGGGGTCGAGAAGATGAGCAAGTCCCTGGGCAACGCCATTGGGATAACCGAGCCGCCCGCGGAGATGTTCGGCAAGGCGATGTCCATTCCCGACGCGCTGATGCCGGACTACTTCGAGTATGCCACGGACGTGCCCATGGATGAGGTCTCGGCGATTCGCGAAGGGCTGCGGTCCGGAGGCGTGCACCCGCGGGACGCGAAGCGGCGCCTGGCCGGGGCGATCGTCGCGCTCTGGCACGGCGAGGAAGCCGCCCGCTCCGCCGCGGCCACGTTCGAGCGGCTCTTTGTGGGAAAGGAACTGCCCGACGAGATCCCAGAAGCGTACGTCCCCGCGGACGAGGCGCGCGAGGGGCGGATCCGCCTGATCCGGCTGCTGGTTGTGACCGGGCTGGCCGAGAGCAACAGCGAGGCGCGGCGGCTCATCAGCCAGGGCGGTGTCAGCGTGGACGGCGGCCGGATCCACGACGTGGAGGCGGTCGTGCCCGTGCGCCAGGGGCTGGTAGTTCAGGTCGGCCGGCGACGGTTCGCGCGCATCACGACCGCGTAGAGGGCGCTTTGGTGTGGGCTGTGCTGCGGCAGGACAGCCGCGAGCATGCGCCGAACGCATCATCCAATCCCGCATGGAGGCGACCCAGCTCATGCACGCACAGATCTTGTCGGCAATTGACGCCGCGTCAGGCGAACTGATCGAACTTGCCCGTCGCATACACGCCACGCCGGAGATCGCCTTTCAGGAGCGCCAGGCGGCCGCCTGGCTGACCGAGGCGCTTGAACGGTACGGTTTCCGCGTAGAGCGCGGCGTGGCGGATCTGGAGACCGCATTCCGGGCACAGATCGCGGGATCGGATCACGGGCCTGCCGTGGCGATCCTGGCGGAGTACGACGCGCTCCCGGAGATAGGGCACGCGTGCGGCCACAACCTCATCGCCACCGCGGCGCTGGGAGCCGGAATAGGGCTGGCCGCGGTCCGGCGGCACCTGCCGGGTCGCGTGGCGGTGATAGGAACCCCGGCCGAGGAGGGCGGAGGTGGGAAGGTGATCATGCTGGAGCGCGGCGCCTTCCAGGGCGTGGACGCGGCCATGATGTTCCATCCCGCGAGCTACACCCTCTCGGGCCGGCCCTCACTGACTTCCTACCGTCTGGCGATCACATTTGCCGGAAGACCCGCGCATGCCGCTGCCGCCCCTGACGAAGGAGTGAACGCGCTGGACGGTCTCATCCAGACGTTCGTGGGGATAGGACTGCTGCGCCAGCAGGTGCGCGACGACGCCAGGATCCACGGCATCATCACGTACGGTGGCGCAGCGCCTAACATCATACCCGACCGCGCCGAGGCGGTGCTCACGGTGCGGGCGACGGACGACGCATATGTCCGCGAGTTGCTCGACCGCGTGATCAACATCGCCCGCGGGGCGGCCCTGGCCACGGGGACGACCCTGGAGCACACGTCTCGCAAGGGCTACGATGCGATCAAGCCCAACCGCACCCTGGCCAGGGCGTTCAGCAGGCACCTGGAGTCCCTGGGCTGGCCCGAGGACGCACCTCCCGATCGTCCGCGCATGGGCTCCACCGACATGGGCGATCTGAGCCAGGCGATCCCGTCCATCCACCCGTACGTGGCGATCGGCCCGAAGGACATGGTCGGGCACACCCTGGAGTTCCGCGAGGCCTCGCTTTGCGATCGCGGCCTGGAGGCGATGCTGGCAGCGGCCAAGGCAATGGCGCTGACGGCGTACGACCTGATTGCGCGACCGGAGTTGCTCGCGGAGGTGCGCAGGGAGTTTGCCGGCGGGCCGCCTGCAGTTGCCTGAACTGGTGACGGCGGGTATACTCGATGCTGCCCGTGGGCCCTTAGCTCAGGTGGTGAGAGCGCACCCCTGATAAGGGTGAGGTCGGTGGTTCGAGTCCACCAGGGCCCACCATGCGAGAAGGCCGTCAATACAAACACCTCGGAAAGCCGCCCGCAGATGTCCGACAGGTTCATTGTCACACCCTACTTCCTGAACGAGGAGTGGCCCCGGCTCGAAGCGCTGGGGCTCAGTCCTCAAGTGGTCAACCGGCAGGCCCTTGCCACCGGCGACCAGATCGCGGCGATTTCCCCTTTGATGCGGGGCCTTTCGGATCTCGTTTGGGATGCGATGCGTCGCGGCGAGAGACCCGTCAGCATCTCGGGCGACTGCTGCTCGGCCATAGGCGTGCTGGCTGGCCTCCAGCGCGCCGGCACAAGCCCCACGCTGATCTGGTTTGACGCGCACGGGGACTTCAACACCTGGGAGACGACCCCAAGCGGATTCCTCGGGGGGATGCCCCTCGCGATGATCGTGGGGCGTGGGGAGCAGCGTCTCGTGGAAGCCGCAGGCCTGGTCAACCTGCCGGAGCGGCAGGTAGTCCTGACCGACGCGCGCGACCTGGACCCCGGAGAGCGAGAGGCCCTCGAAGGTTCATCCGTGCGCCACGTGGGCGACGCGAGGGCGTTGCTCGAAGAGGATCTTCCGGAGGGGCCCCTGTACGTTCACTTCGATACCGATGTCGTGAGCCCGTCGGATGCCCCTGCCCAGAACTACCTGGCGCAGGGCGGCCCATCGGCATCTGAACTGGCCGGGGTCTTTGCCCGCCTGGCACGCACCGGCAGGGTAGTAGCCGTTTCGGTGTCGAGCTGGAATCCCAACATGGACCGGGATGGCCGCGCGGAGAAGGCCTGTGTGGAACTGCTCGACGTCCTGCGCGGCGGCCTCGAATGAGACCGCTACCAGGACCGGCCTTGACGTTGCCGCGCTGCTAGGGCGCCTGGAACCTGACCTTCCCCGAGTTGTCCACCAGCACCAGACCCGTGGTTCCGTCCGGGAACGCGTTCAACCAGACGCGGCCCCGCCCCAACCCATCGGACATCACCAGGCCCGAAGGCCGGTCCGGTGAGGCCACGAACCAGATGCGACCCCGGCCGCTGGCGTCGGCGATGACGACGCCGGGCGTCCCGTCGGACCGCACATTGAGCCACATGCGACCGCGCCCCGCGGCCTCGGACAGCAGGACCTCCGCGGTTCCATCCGGCTGAACGCTGAGCCCTATGCGGACGGTGCCCTGGGCGTCAATGACCTCCAGGCCGCGCACCCTGAGGATGTCGTTCTGTGATGCTGCCTGCTGCACCCCGAACGCCAGCACACCTACTGCCACCAGACTCAGACACCATCTCAGCACGCCGGCGCGCTGCCTGCGCTCAAGTTGCTCGATTCGCGCCTTCAGGCGCTCCATCTCGAGGTTTTCCATTGCGGACTCCCCCTGAGGGCGGGCCGAGTGCCTGGCCCGCACCACCCTGGTTATTCCCACGTCAGGGGGAGTCTAGGCCTGTCCCGGGCCTGGGCCAGGCCCGGTTGGGCCCGGGCTAGCGCGCCATCCGGTCCCGCCGGGACGCCGCTATCAGGGCGTCCTGCAGCGGGCGGAACCGGCGTGCCTGGGACTCCTGGAGTTCCAGCGAGCCGGCCGGCGGGACGTCAAACGCGTCGCCCAGCACATTGCCGTCCATGCCAGTTGGGACCGCGCCCATCAGGGCGAGGATCGTGGGCGCTATGTCCACCAGCCGGGCCGGGTGGTCAGTGACCACGCCGCGCCGTACCCCCGGGCCGCTGATGACCAGGGGGATGTGCTGTATGAGCCAGGATGCGCCACCGTGCGCCCCTCGATAGCGAAACGGCAGGGTCGGGTCGGTGGGCCGGTCACCGGCGGCAATGGTGTTCTCGCGAAATGGGACCGCGATCTCGGGACCGTGGGCGCCGGCAAACGTCGAGAAGAGATACCTGTAGGCCGCGTCGAGATCCGCAGGCAGGGGGGATCCGGCCTCGACCGGGACATAGGCGAAGCCGGTGCCCTCGCGCACCTTGCGGTAGACAGCGGAGACCCCAGGAAGGCCGACGCCTGCGATCGCACGGGCAGCCGCCTCGATCTTCGTGGTGTCGTCAACCCAGTACTCCGCGCTGGAACCGCCTCCTCCCATCAGCCGCGCGCCGGCATCCGACGCGGCCTTGCGGAGCCGCGCAACATCTACCAGCCGCTCGCCGGGCACCATGCCGTGGTCCGACGTCACGACCCAGAGCGTCTGCGACAGGATGCCGGCATCCTCGTACGCGCGCAGCAGGCGGCCGATCTGCACATCGGCGATCTGCACGATCCGGCTCATGATTCCAGGCGCGACGATGCCGCCCGTAGCGTGCCCCTGCTCGTCGGTGGCCGGCAGGTTCAGCAGGAGTACCTGGGGCCGCACCGCCCGGAAGAGCGCGAGCGCAGCGTCGGTAGCCCACGCGTCCGAGGGATTGCGCGGGTCGCGCAGCGAGGGAACATCTAGCACCCCGGGAGGTGGCTCGCGCCCAGGTACGGCAGAGGGCTGAGAGGTTCCGCGCGACGGCCGGGTGCGGAAGACCACGAAGTTCGCTTCCGGCCCCATCGCGTCCGCCGCGAAGTACTTGCTTGAACTGACCGTTGCCGCGACGAGCCCGGGCCGCCTCGCCCGCAGGACGCCTGCTATCGTCGGCACCCCGGATGCGGCTAGCACCCGCTGCTGCTCGCCACGCATCACCGCTTCCATGGTTGTCGGCCAGGTCATCCGCCCGGTGGCGGGGTCCTTCCACCCGAAACCGATCACCCCGTTGGTGCGCGGAAGCGTCCCGGTGGAGAGGGTGGCGTGCGCTGGTGGTGTGTTGGCGATCATCTGCCCGATCCAGGCGCGCGTGTACACCGTGCCCTCGCGCATCAACATTCGCAAATTCGGCATCGGCGTAAGATCGAGGTAATCGGGCCTGGCGCCGTCTATCACGATCACGACGACGTGCTGAAACAGAGACGCCGACGAGCGCCCGGGAATGGCAAGGGCGGCCGCCAGCGCGAGACCCAGGACGAGCGCGAAGGCACGAATCATGGCACGCTCCTGTCCGACGAGAGGTGTTCTCTGGGAGTAGACCCGCCAGGGGGCGCGCGCGTTTAGGCCGGGGTCGTCAGGCGGCCGTGTAGGATCAGCAGGCCGGCGGGCGTTGACAGCCGGTAGTGCCACGTGCTGCTCTCTTCCCAGGCCAGGTCGCGCAGCGCCGCGCCGACCGATGCTGCGGCGTGATATTGAAGGTCGTATGTGCGCGGAAGGGCCGCGATCGCCAGGCCTCCCCCGGCCCGGAACACCGCGTCGTCCAGAAGGTCGAGGTAGACGGCATGGTTGGCGTGGGCCAACGCGTCGGCGTCGCTGGCCCGCACCCATATGGACGCCTCGCGTGCCTCCGGTGGCGGAACCGGTTCCTCCAGGGGAAGCGGGGCGACCGCGCGCTGCATGCCCGGGAAGGTGGCGGCCACCTCGTCGGGGATGCGGATCGGGGTCGTGCCGTTCTGGGTTAGAATCCAGTCCACGATCGCTGTGGCCACCGGCGCGCCGTTGTCCTCGCGTTGCACCGTCCCGAGCCGGCGCGCCAGGATGCGGCGGGCACCGAGCAGACGGGTGGTGCAGACCAGCGCGTCGCCGTGCCGAGCCGGCGCCTCCACCGCGAGCCGGACCCGGCGCGCGAGCCAGAACATGCGGCGGGCGATGTTCCACTCCAGCGGATATCCGCAGGCCGTAGAGTGCTCGAATGCCATCTCCTGCAGGAGCCGGACGTACACGGACGCGCGGGCAACCCCGCCCGCGCCGCACTCGTCGTAGCGGATGCGGAAGGTGAGCGAGAGCGAATCCGGAGCGGTGTTCGACATGGGCTGCTTCCCCACAGTACCGACGATCGGGCAGGCGTGCAACTGCGCCGCAGGGAATACATGGCCGGTGAACGCATCGCTGGGAGGACAGACGCTCATGATGGACCTTGATGGACAGGTCGCGGCAGATCTCGTGCTCTACCTTGCGCGGCACCCCCAGGTCTTGCTGGAAGACCCAGTGGTGCCGGCCTCGATCCGGCTGTGAGGGAGTTCTGGCGCCGCGTGCCGGCAGCTGTCCTGGCTGCGTACCTGGCCGGGTACGCTGTCGGGGCGGTGCTCGGCAACTGGGACCCGCGGCGGGTCGGGTGGAGCGCCAGCTTCCTACCGGTGCTGGCAGAGGGCGCGCTCCTCGGCTTCATCCTCGGAGGGTTGCGCGGAGCGGTGCTGGCGCCGCTGCCCCTGCTGATCGTCCCCGAGACCTGGGTGCGGGCCGTGACCCTGCTCGACCGGGCAGGGGCTTGGGGGCTGCTGATCCTGGCTCAGCCGCTGCCGGCCATGTGGGCCGCGGGCGGTGCAGGCGCGGTCACGGCGTGGGCCCTGCGGCGATTGCGCGCCAGGCGGTAGGCGCGTATAATCGCTGCTGTCCGGGGACGTAGCTCAGCTGGGAGAGCACCTCGTTCGCAACGAGGGGGTCGGCGGTTCGAATCCGCTCGTCTCCACCAGGCGCGGCACGCCCAGATGCCGCACACCAGGGGCGCGGGCTTCAGCCCGCGCCCCTGTGTCTGGTGTGACCGGCGACCCCGTAGATGGAGGTCGTAGCGGCATCTCAGCAGGAGCCGCCGATCAGCCCCACGTTCCCCAACCCCACGCGCCGCAGGCCGGCGCCACGGGCCGCGGCCAGGCAGCGCTCCGCCTGGGCCCGCGAGGTGGTGGGCAGGTTCTCCATGAGGAAGCCCGGGCAGAACGCCAGCAGCCGGTACGGGATCTCAGGATCGAGTGCCGCGATCATCGCGGCCAGGGCCGCCACCTCCTCCTCGTCCACATAGCCGGGCACCAGCAGCGTGCTGGCCGCCACCAGCGGCGGGTTGGGGCGAGCCCGCGCGCACCGCGCGGCCGCGGCGAAGTTCTCGAGGGTGCGCCGGTTGGAGAAGCCGGTCAGGGCGATGTGCATCGGCTCGCTGGCGGCTTTCAGATCGAACTTGATCGTGCCCCCACTCTCGAGTGACAGGTCCAGGACCCGCCGCAGGAACGTCGGGTGCATCGCGCCGTTGGTTTCCCAGCAGATGCGCATGCGCCGGCGCTCCCTGGCGAGCCGCGAGGCCGCCAGGGCGTGGGGGAGCTGCGGCGTGGGGTCTCCACCGAAGTAGCAGATGCAGGCCACGCGGCTGGTCGCGGCATCAGCCAGCGCCGCCGCGCTCACCTTCGGCTCCAACCGGGCGGCCTGCTGCATGTGGTGCCAGTTCTGACAGAACAGGCAGTTGAACGTGCACGATCCGTAGAACACCGCCAGGTTGTGCATGCCCCTGGTGGCGCGCTCGCCGCAGACCTCCATGGCCACGCAGTTGGTCGGCAGCGGATCGTAGTACCACTGCAGGATCCCTGCTTGCGGGCCTCCGGCCAGGACGGTCATGCGGCCGCCGCAGTTCTCGCGGAGGTTGCAGTACCCGCGCTCTCCGGAAGCCATGCGGCATTCCCGCGCGCACAGCGTGCAGGGAATCCCGGCGGCCGAACGCGGTGGCTCCTTGGGGAGACGGAACAGGCGGCGCGCGCTGTGATGGGCGGCCCGCGCCAGCGGCAGGGCCCGGTCAGGGTTGGCGTGGATGCACGCCGCACAGACGCGCATCTGCCGCGCGACGAGTGCGGACTCGACGCCGCACAAGCGGCAACGCGCGGATGTGGGCATCACCGGCAGGACGTCCGCCACCGCGGCCCCTCCCTGGAGGATCATCTTCATGCAAGGCCGCCGACTTCCTCGTGCCCCTTCGGCTCTTGGGCCCCTGAAGGACGCAATGCCCCGCGAATCCCAGGGATGCAGGAATGGGGCGGATGGCCGCGTAATGAACGCCCTTGTTGCTGCCTGAGCTTCAACTGTGCTCAGGACACCTTGAAGGGGGGCGAAGTATGTCAATCATCTCCCGGGTGGTTGCGGTTGCGATCATCCTTTCGATCCTCCTGGCTCCGGCCGCGGTTACACAGGCGCAGCAGCCACGCAGAGGGGGAGTGCTCCGCTACGCCCTCGAGCTCGAGCCGCCCACGTACGATCCGCACGCAACCACCACCACGGCGGCCGCCTTCATCATGCACCATGTGCTCGAGCCCCTATTCACGCTCAACACAAAGCTGGAACCCGTGCCGATGCTGGCCGAGCGGTACACGGTCTCGCCTGACCGGCGCACCTACACGATCCACCTCCGCAAGGGCGTCCCGTTCCACCACGGCCGGGACCTGACGGCCGACGATGTGGTCGCCTCCCTTTCCCGATGGGGCCGCCTGGGTGTACGCGCGCGCGCGATGTTCGCGAACGTCGAATCCTTGACCGCCGGGGATGCCCACACCGTCGTCTTCAAGCTCAAGGACCCCTACGGCCTGCTCGTCACCGACCTCGCCTGGTGGACGCAGCCCGCCGTGATCTACCCCAAGGAGATCGCGGACGAGGCCGGCCTGAGCCCGGCGAAGCGATTCATAGGCACCGGCCCCTACCGGTTTGTCGAGTACGTGCCCGACCGTCACCTGCGCCTGGAGCGGTTCGACCGGTACGCGGCGCGCGCCGAGCCCGCGGACGGCATGAGCGGGCGGCGCACCGCCAATCTGGATGCGCTGGTCTTTGCCCCGGTTCCCGACGCCGCGGTCAGGGTGGCGGCTCTCCAGCGGAACGAGTACCAGTTCGCAGAGGCGATTCCGGCCGACCAGTACGAGCGGCTGGCGCGCACCGAGGGCGTTGTGCCGACGCGCGACGCGCTGCCGAGCTGGCTGGCGTTTGTGCTGAACAAGCGCACAGGCCCCCTGACGAATCCCAAGGTCAGACAGGCCCTTCTCGCGGCACTCGACATGGAGGCGATCCTGAAGGTCACCTATGGGCACCCGCAGTTCTTCCTCCTGAACCCCGGGCTCATGCCCAGGGAGCACTACCTGTGGACCGATTCCGGGAAGGAGGTCTACAACCAGAAGAACGCCGAGAGGGCCCGCCAGCTCCTGGCTGAGGCGGGTTACCGCGGGGAGCCGATCCGCTGGCTCGTGACGGCAGGGGCATTCTGGTCCGACAATCCGGCGACGGCCGCCAAGCCGATGCTCGAGCGAGCCGGGTTCGTGATAGATTTGCAGTTCATGGATTGGCCCACCGTGGTGTCGCGCCGGGGACGGCCCGAGCTGTGGGAAGTGTTCGTCACCACTTTCAGCTCGGTGCCCGATCCCACATTCCTGCTCGCCCTAAGCCCTGCCTACGCGGGCTGGTATGAGAGCCGCGACATGCAGGCGATCATCTCCCTCATGCGCCGGCACATAGATCCCAAGGTGAGGGCGGAGATGTGGCAGCGGGCGCAGGCCCTCTTCTGGAAGGACGTTCCCACCGTCAAGGTCGGGGACGGGTTTGTGATGCACATAAACCGCCCCGAACTGAAGGGATTCCTCAGGATTCCGACGATGTACTTCTGGAACACCTGGCTGGAGCCTGGCCGGTAGCGCCAGCACGAGTGGCATGGAGGGGTGATCTGGTGGCAGTGTTGAGAATCCTGACCGAGGAGGGCGTGCTCCGGATCCACGAAGCCACGCTCGGGTTGTTGGCCAGCACAGGGGTGAAGGTGGGCGAGAGCCGGGCCCGCCAGATCCTGCTGCGAAACGGGTGCCGTGATCTGGGCTCGGAACGCCTGGGAATACCGCGCGAACTCGTCGCGGAGACGATGCTACGGCCCCAGGCCCCGATGGTCCTGCAGGGAACGGATCCCGGGCGCAGCCTGACCCTGGACGGTTCCGCCTGCTACCTGCAGAACTTCGGATCGGTCTCGGTGGTCGTGGATCTGGACAGCGGTGACCTGCGCGACGCCACGTACAGGGACGCGGTGGACATGGCGCGCCTGCTCGACGCGTTGCCAAACTGCCATCACGCGGGGCCCCTCGTCCTACCAGTGGACATGGATCCGCGGAGGGCCAAGCTCGCGGCCGCGGTTGCGACGCTCCTCTACACCGGTAAGCCAGTGTCCCTCGGCGCGGTCTCGGACGCCCGGGAGACCGAACTGTGCGTGGAGATGTCCAGGGTGGTCAGCAGCCCTGGGAGACCGATAGGCCGGATCTCGATCTCACCCATCAGCCCCATGACCTTTCCGACGGACATCTGCGAAGCAATCCAGGTGGCGGCCGTCAGCGGGCTTCCTCTTCTAGGGCTGCCGTGTCCCATCCGCTCCATGGGAGCCCCGCTGTTCCTGGCCGGAGCCCTGTTGGGGCAGAACGCGGAGAACCTGGCTTTCGGCGTCATGGCCCGTCTTCTCAACCCGGAAGTGAAGCTGATGCACGCGTCCAGGATCGGGACCCCGGACATGCGCACCGGTTCGAAGGCCGGCGCCGATCCGGACGTGGGTGTTGCCGGGGCCTGTATGGCACAGATGGCCAGGCACTACGGCCTGCCGAGCAACGTGTACGGCATGGACACCGGGGCCCTGGTGTCCGACGCTCAGGCAGGCCTAGAGAAGGCCGCCAACACGCTGCGCCCGATGCTGGCCGGGGCAGACCAGATCTCCGGGCTGGGGCAGCTCGGCGGGGGGCTGGTGGCATCCTTCGTTCAAGCGGTCGTTGACGACGACATCTTCTCATTCCTGAGCCATCACCTTCAGGCGCTGACGGTGGAGCCCGGGACACTCGATCTGGCAGGGTTCAGACGGGTCGTGGGCGAGGGCGAGAGCTTCATGATCCAGGAGGCCACGCTGGAAGCCCTGAACGCTGGTGACGTATGGACGCCGGGCAGGATCAGTGCACCTGGGTCGTGGGATGAGTGGGCCGTGGATGGGCGCAAGATGGCCCACGACCGGGCCCGGCAGTTTGCGAGAGACCGCCTGGCTTCTGATCCGGTTCGGTACCAGGACGATCACAAAGAGGCGGCGCTGAACGCGATCGTAGAGGCGGCCTGATCCGCTGGATAGAGAGGAGAGAGACCTTGAGCCAGGCGCTTTCCGGACTTCACGACGCGGTCTGCAATGGTAGCTTCAGGGGAATCGAGGGCCTGGTTCAGGAGGCCCTAGATGCGGGCCACACGGCCTTAGAGATACTGAACCTCGCGCTGGCGAAGGGCCTCGAGGAAGCAGGCGCGCGCTTCGAGCGCGGGGAGCACTTCCTGCCCAACCTGATGATGGCGGCCAAGGCCATGTCGTCTGCGATGGCCGTGATCCAGGGCAGGCTGGCCACAGAAGGCGCTGCCCTGGTCAGCGGAGGCACATTCGTGATAGGCACCATCCAGGGCGACATTCACAGCATAGGCAAGGAGATCGTGGCCGCCATGCTGGAGGCCTCGGGCTTCCGGGTCGTTGACCTGGGGGTTGACGTGAAGCCGCAGGCTTTCGTGGATCGTGCGGTCGAGCACTCCGCGGACATCATCGGCATCTCCGCGCTGATGACCACGACCATGACCCACCAGCAGAAGGTGATCGAGATCCTGAAGGAGCAGGGCCTCCGCGACCGGTTCCGGGTCATCGTCGGCGGAGCACCCGCGACCGCGAGCTGGGCTCAGCGGATTGGGGCCGACGACTTCGCCACGGATGCGGTGAGCGGGGTTCGGAAGGCCCGTCGCTTCGTTGAGCGGTGAGCCGATCAAGGCAGAGCGTACGGGCCGGGCGCACTGAAGGGTATGCTACAATGATACGGATCCGGCCTCGCCGCCGGTCTAATCCACCATGGCACCCAGGCGTCCGCTACCTGATCCCATTCGCACCCGCGCGCGGCGCTCCCGGCCCCGCAGGTCTTCCTGGACTGCCATCATCCTGCTGCTGGTGCTGCTGGGCCTCGTGCTGCTGGTGGGCGGCGGCGTGGCACTTGGGGTGGCGGTCGCCGTGGGGCGGCAGATCCACGACGTGTCGCGGCTCTACACCCCTCCCAGCCAGGCCACCAGGATCTACGGCCAGGACGGCGAACTGATCGCCTCGCTCTATCGCGAGAACCGGCAGATCGTACCGTTGACAGAGATCCCGCCGGTGCTCCGGCAGGCCGTGCTGGCCATCGAGGACGAACGGTTCTTCAGCCACCGGGGTGTGGACCCGCGTGGGATAGGGCGCGCGCTATGGCGCAACCTCCGTGAAGGCGAACTGATAGAGGGCGGCAGCACGATCACCCAGCAGCTTGCGCGCATGCTCTTCCTCTCGCAGGAGAAAGCGCTCAGCCGCAAGGTGGCCGAGATCCTGCTGGCCCTGGAGATCGAGCGTCGGCTTACAAAGGAAGAGATCCTCGAGCGCTACCTGAACCAGTACTACTTCGGGCACGGCGCCTACGGCGTCGAGATGGCCGCACGCGTCTACTTCGGCAAGCCGGTGAGGGATGTGACATTGCCCGAGGCCGCGATGCTGGCCGGAGTGATACGCGCGCCGTCGGCCTACTCGCCCTTCCGCAACCTCGCGCTGGCCCGGGAGAAGCAGGCGCTCGTGCTGGCGCGCATGGCGGCTCTGGGCTACATCAGCACGCAGGAGGCCGCAGCGGCGCGCAACGCCAGGGTCGTGCTGGCGCCGCCGTCCAACGCCGGCCTGGTCGGCATGCGCGCGCCCTACTTCGTCTCGATGATCCTGGCGCGTCTGCTCGAGACCTACGGCGAGGACCTGGTCTACGGCGGGGGGCTCCAGGTGCACACCACCCTGGATCCCAAGATGCAGGCCGCGGCCGAGAAGGCGGTGCGCGCCGGCATAGCCAGCGCCGCGCGCCGCAAGCTGAACGTCGGCCAGGCAGCGCTGGTGTCCATGGATACTCAGACGGGCGCGATCCGCGCCATGATCGGCGGGGTGGACTTCGCAGCCAGCCAGTTCAACCGCGCCTGGCAGGCCCGCCGCCAGCCGGGGTCGGCGTTCAAGGTCTTCGTCTACTCCACGGCAATCGCTCAGGGCGTGCCGCCCACGCGCATCCTCGAAGACGAGCCGATCACCTACAAGATTCGCGGCGCACCGGACTGGACGCCTAAGAACTACGACGGCAAGTACTCAGGGCCGGTGACGCTGCGGCGCGCGCTAGAGCGCTCGATAAACGTGCCCGCGGCGCGCATGCTGGTTGAACTGGGCCCTGAACGGGTCATCGAGACCGCCCGGGCGATGGGAATCGAGAGCCCGCTGCAGCCCCACCTGTCCCTGGCGCTGGGATCGGGCGACGTGACCCCGTTGGAGATGACGACCGCGGCCGCCACGCTGGCCAGCGGCGGCCTGCGCGCGCAGCCGCTGGCGATCCTGAAGGTTGCCGATTCCCGAGGCAAGGTGCTGGAAGAGCACCGACCCCGGCGACAGGTAGGGCTGTCACCGGAGGTCGCCTACGTGATGACCGACCTGCTCAAGGGCGTGATCGAGCGCGGGACCGGCGTCGCGGCCGGAATCGGTCGTCCGGCCGCGGGCAAGACCGGAACAACCGACGACTACCGCAACGCCTGGTTTGTGGGCTACACACCTTACCTTGCCACCACCGTGTGGGTGGGCAACGATGACAACACGCCCATGCGCAGGGTGGTGGGAGGCATGGTTCCGGCAGAGATCTGGGCAGCGTTCATGCGGGAGGCCACCTCTCAGCAACCACCCGGCGACTGGGCTCCTCCCGAGGGCGTCGTCGTGACCACGGTCTGCGCAGGAACCTGGCAACTGGCGACGCCTGGCTGTCCTCATCCGCGTCGCGAGGTGTTCACCCGGTCCTCGGCGCCCACGCGGTACGACCTCACCCCTGGCCAGCCGTCCGAAGGGAGTCCGGAGCCCACGCCGCTGGCCGTAAGCGCTCCTGCCGACGGCGCGATGCTGACGCCGCCCTTCACCATCGAGGGTTCCACTGCGCCCGGAGCCATGGTGACGATCGTCGTTACCGCCGAGGGGGCGGGTGGAGGCGCCAGGGCAGCCGAGGTCTCGATGCAGTCCGGTGCTGCGGGCCGATTCGCCTACGAGTTCCGGCCATCCTACCGGGCGCCTGGCACGCAGTACGTAATATCCATAACGGCCGTCGGACTGAACGGTTCGCGGGCCTCACGGACCGTGACCGTGACCGATCCGGCGGCCGACCTGCAGGGACGCTGAGCGAGGTGCATGCGCCATGTCCGGGCATTCCAAGTGGCACAACATCAAGATCAAGAAGCAGAAAGTGGACCTCGTACGGGGCAAGCTGTTCAGCAAGGTCTCGCGCGAGATCATGGTGGCTGCCAAGGAGGGCGGCGGCAACCCGGACGCCAACATGCGCCTGCGCGCCGCTATCGAGCGGGCCAGGGAAGCCGGAATGCCGAGCGACAACATCCACCGGGCCGTACAGCGCGGGTCTGGGGAACTGGCAGGCGCAAACTACGAGACGATCGTGTACGAGGGGTACGCGCCGGGCGGCGTGGCGGTCATGGTGGAGGCGCTGACCGACAATCGCAACCGCACCGCGAGCGAGGTGCGCGCGGTGTTCACCCGGCACGGAGGCAACTTGGGCGGAGGTTCGGTCGCGTGGATGTTCGAGCGCCAGGGAACGGTGACCGCGGCAAGGGGCGGGCTCTCCGAGGATGATTTCCTCCTGGCCGCGCTGGAGGCAGGGGGCGAGGACGTGCGCACCACCGACGAGGCGTTCGAGGTCCTCACCGCCCCGGAAGCGACGTTCAAGGTCAAGCAGGCCCTGGAGGCGCGGGGCGTAACCGTGTCCGGCGCGGAGATCCGGATGCAGCCCAGGACCACGGTACGGGTCGAGGGCAAGGAAGCGCAGCAGGTGCTCCGGCTGCTGGACGCGCTCGAGGACCTGGACGACGTGGCGAACGTGCACGCCAACTTCGACATTCCTGACGAGATACTGCAGCAAGTTGGGTAGCGCGCCTCTTGTCATGGGAATTGATCCCGGTCTGGAGCACACCGGATACGGCGTCCTTCAGGGTGGAGGTACCCGTCCCAGGGTCATGGAGATGGGGGTGTTGGCGACGGACTGGCGCGGCGAGTTGGGCGGCCGCCTGCAGCACCTGCACCAGGACGTGGAGATGCTTCTGCGCGACGTGCGCCCCTCCTTGGTGATCCTCGAGGATCTGTTCGCGCACCCGCGGTTCCCCAGGACCGCGATCGTGCTGGGGCACGCGCGCGGCGTGATCTGCCTGGCCGTGGCCGCATCCGGTACCCGGATGGTGACGCTGGCGCCGAGCGTGGTGAAGCGCGCGGTGACCGGATCGGGCCGGGCCACGAAGGCGCAGGTCCAGCAAGCCGTGCGCGCGCTCCTGGGCTTGCGCCGTCTGCCCGAGCCACATGCCGCCGATGCCCTGGCGCTCGCGTACGCAGGGCTGGCGCGACTGCGGACGGTGAGCCGGTGATCCGGTTTCTGCGCGGGCGGGTGCTGCGCCGCATCGAGGGGGCGATCGTGCTCGAGGTCGGCGGGGTGGGCTACGAGGTGCTGCTGCCGCCCGTGGTCGAGGGGGCCCTGCCCTCGGGCGAGGAGGACGCGCCGCTGGAGCTGTTCGTCTTCTACCACGCTACGACCAACCAGCCCCGGCCGATGCTGATAGGGTTCCTGCGCGAGGTCGAGCAGGAGTTCTTCGAGCGGTTCATCACCGTGGACGGCCTGGGCCCGACCAAGGCCGTGCGCGCCATGGTGCGGTCGGTCCACGAGATCGCCGACGCGATCGAGCGGCGGGATGCCGCGTTTCTTCAACGGCTGCCGGGCATCGGCGGCCGCAGCGCGGAGAAGGTGATCGCGACGCTGCACGGCAAGATGGGCAAGTACGCGCTGCTGCGAGAGGCCGCCGAGCCCCCCAAGGCCCCTGAGGCCGACTTCCGCGAGGAGGTCGTCGAGGTGCTCACACGCCAGCTCGGACACCGTGCGGCCGAGGCCCGCCGGATGGTGGAGGAGGCGCTCCGCCGTGCCCCGCACCTGGACTCGGTTGAGGCGCTCTTTCAGGAGGTCTACCGCCTGGAGAGGGGTGCGGTCGAATGAGCCGGCAGCGGCTGGACCCCGAGGTTGCCGCCGAGGAGGAGCGGGTCCTCCGCACGCTCCGGCCGCAGCGGCTCGACGAGTGCATCGGACAGACGCGGGTCATCGAGGGGCTGCGCATCAGCATTGACGCCGCCTGCGGTCGGAGCGAATCGCTGGACCACGTTCTGCTCCACGGCCCGCCCGGGCTGGGCAAGACCACGCTGGCCTCTGTCGTGGCCCGGGAGATGGGCGCTCAACTCGTGGGCACGAGCGGGCCGGCGCTGGAACGGGGCGGCGACCTGATGGGGATCCTCACGAACCTCAACGCCGGGGACATCCTCTTCATTGACGAGATCCACCGCCTCTCGCGGGGGATCGAGGAGTTGCTCTACCCCGCGATGGAGGATTTCTGCGTGAACTTCGTCCTGGACAAGGGACAGCATGCGCGCACCCTGCGCTACCAGCTCCGGCCCTTTACCCTGGTCGGAGCGACGACGCGGGCCGGGTTGCTGTCATCGCCGCTGCGGGAGCGGTTCGGCATCTTCCACCATCTGGACTTCTTCACGACTGAGGACCTGACACGGGTCGTTCTCCGGTCGGCCGGGATCCTGCAGGTGCCGGTGGAGCCGGGTGGGGCCGAGGAGATCGCGTGCCGGTCACGCGGTACCCCCAGGATAGCCAACCGCCTGCTGCGCCGGGTCCGTGACTACGCTCAGGTGCGGGCCGGGGGCGTGGTAACCCAGGCGGTCGCCCGAGAGGCGCTGGAGTTCGAGGGCGTGGACCACCTCGGCCTGGACGGGCTCGATCGCGATCTGCTGCGCACCCTGATCCAGGTATACGGCGGCGGCCCTGCCGGCATCGAGGCCCTGGCCGCGTCGCTGCACGAGGACATTGACACGCTAGAGGAGGTGGTGGAGCCCTATCTCCTCAAGGCCGGTCTCATTGCCCGCACGCCGGGCGGCCGGCGCGCCACCTCGGCAGCGTACGCCCACCTGGGTCTGGCTGCTCCCGAGGGGCGCGGCCAGGGGAGCCTGTGGGCAAAGTGAGGCCCTCCGGCGGGCTGATGGTGCTCGTGGCTGTAGCGCTGCTTGCATTTGGCGCGCCTGCCCGCGGCTGGCAGGGAACGGCGCCAGGCCCGGACCTGGTCCGCGTGGGGCTGGTGCTGGGTCAGGAATCCCTGACCGTGGCCTGCTCCGGCCCGTTCGAGCTGCTCGATGTCGAGTCGGGCCGTCGCGAGACGCTCGAAGCAGGACGGCTGACTGCGCGCGCCGCGGCAGCAGGGCTCGAACTGGACGGGGTTGCCTACGGTACGCTGGTCCGCCTGATGCCGCGATCCGCCTACCTTCAGATCGGCGGCCGGCCGTACAGAGGCCTGATCGAGATTCGCCGCACGCTGGCTGGCCGCGTGACCGCTATCAACGAGCTTGACCTGGAGGAGTACCTCTACGGCGTGGTGCGCAGCGAGATGGATCCGCGATGGCCGCCCGAGGCGCTGCGGGCACAGGCAATAGCCGCGCGCTCGCTGGCCGTGCACAGCACCGGCAGGTTCGCGGCCGAGGGCTACGACGTGCGCGCCACGACCGATTCGCAGGTCTACGGCGGGGTGGCGGCCGAGGATGCCCGCACATCCGCCGCTGTGGACGCCACGCGCGGGCTCGTCCTCCTCTACAACGGCAGGCCCGCGCTCGGCGTCTTCCACGCGGACTCGGGCGGAGCCACGGAGAGCAGCGAGTTCGTCTGGGGCAGCGTGACGCCCCACCTGCGCGGCGTGCCTGATCCGTTTTCCAGGGACGCGCCTGGTCACGAGTGGACCCTCCGGCTCGATATGGCCGTGATCGAAGCGCGGCTGCAGCGCGCGGGCCGTCCCCTGTCGGGCCTCTCTCGCCTCGAGGTTGCGTCCACCAGCCCGTCCGGACGGGTGATGGTCCTCCGGCTGGTTGCCGCCTCCGGAGGAGGCGAGATGCGGGGCACCGATTTCCGCGTGGCGGTGGGCACGAGCGTGCTGCGCAGCACGCTGTTCGCCGTGCGTTCCTACCCGGCCGAAGGCGCGGTCGAGCTCGCAGGGCGGGGTTTCGGCCACGGCGTGGGAATGAGCCAGTGGGGCGCCCGCGGCATGGCGCTCGCAGGCCATGACTACACCGCCATCCTCAAGTACTTCTACACGGGTGTCGCGATCGCCGCCCGTCCCTGATGCGCCTGTCGGATTTCGAGTACGCGCTCCCGCCCGAACTCGTCGCACAGAGACCGGCCTCGCCCCGTGACGCCTCTCGGCTGCTGGTGCTGGATCGCTCCACCAGGCGCACGACACACCGCAACTTCCGCGACATCGGCGAGTATCTGCGCAGAGGCGACACCCTGGTTGTCAACGACACACGCGTGATCCCGGCGCGGCTGCGCGGGCGCCGGCGCACCGGAGGGGGAGCGGTAGAGCTGCTGCTGCTCCGTCCGTCCGGCGGCCGCCTGGGAGCCGAGGGCGACTGGGAAGCGCTGGCGCGCCCCGGACGACGGCTTCCGACGGGCACGATCGTCGAGGTGGGGCCGCACAGCGCGCCGCTGGAGGTGGTCGGCCGCCTGCCGGGCGGCCGGCGCGTGGTGCGTCTCCTCTCGGGCGGGACAATGCTTGACCTGCTGCGCTCCTGCGGCGAGGTGCCGCTTCCACCGTACATCCGGGGTGCCGTATCAGGCCCCGACGACTACCAGACCGTCTACGCTAGGGAGGAAGGAGCAGTGGCCGCGCCTACTGCCGGACTGCATTTTACGCCCGAGCTGCTGAGCCGGCTTCGCGATCAGGGCGTGGGGCTGGTCGCTCTTACCCTGCACATCGGCATCGGGACCTTCCAGAGCGTGCGCGCGGAGGATGTACGTGAGCACCGGATGGAAGCCGAGCACTCGACGATCACGCCCGAGGCAGCGGCCGAGGTGAACGCCCGTCGCGGCCGGCTGGTAGCAGTGGGCACCTCTGCGGTGCGGGCCCTGGAGACCGCCTCCACACCTGACGGCCGCCTTCAGGCCTACAGCGGGTGGACCGATCTGTTCATTACGCCGGGCTACGCCTTTCGTGCCGTGCAGGGATTGGTGACGAACTTCCACCTGCCCAGGACGACGCTGCTCATGCTTGTCTGCGCGTTCGCAGGGCGCGAGGCGATCCTGCAGGCCTACGCAGAGGCGGTACGGGAGCGGTACCGGTTCTACAGCTTCGGGGACGCGATGCTGATTCTCTAGGACTCGGCGATCGCGTACCCGGCGGCCTCCAGCCGGCGCACCGCCTCGGCGCGGTACCGGTGATCAACCTGCCAGACGCCGGGGCGCAGGGGGTTCTGATAGGCCCCCAGCCCGCCCAGCAGCTTCTTGAGGTTCTCGTCCTCCTGCGCGGAACTCGACGCCGCTGTTCGTCGTCTCGCGGACGTCAACGGCAGGGACCTGTGGCGCGGATGCAGGGCGCCCGCCAGGATTCAGAGAGGAGACCGGGACCTCGGTTGTGGCAGGGTTTGACGTGCCGGCATCTTCGGGCATCTGGGCCTCCGAAAGGCGCGTGCGTACGCCGACATTCTACAGGCGTGCATCAGGTGTGGCAACACGCCGCCGGCCCGCCTGTTCTGGAGGAGAACGCGCCCCCCAACAGGAAGGATGAGATGGGGGAAAGGGGAGGTTGGATCGTGGCTACAGGAGCGACTGCTTCGCAGGTCTTGACTATCAAGGACGATCCGTGGGAGATGGCGCTGCACCAGTTCTGGCAGGTGGCAGAACGCCTGGCGCTCAAGCGAGGGATACAGGAGTACCTGGTTACGCCGCACCGCGAGTTGACCGTCAACTTCCCGGTCAAGATGGACGACGGGTCCATTCGGATCTTCACCGGATACCGCGTGCACCACAGCACCGTGCTCGGGCCGAGCAAGGGAGGGATCCGCTACCACCAGGATGTCACCCTCAACGAGGTCCGCGCCCTGGCCATGTGGATGAGCTGGAAGTGCGCCCTGGTGCACCTGCCCTACGGTGGCGCCAAGGGCGGTGTGATAGTGGATCCCACGACGCTCTCCGCCGGCGAGCTGGAACGTCTGACCCGGCGTTACGCCTCCGAGATCAGCGTGATGATGCACCCCCTGGGTGACATCCCTGCGCCGGACGTCGGCACGAACGAGCAGGTCATGGCCTGGATCATGGACACGTACAGCATGCACGCCGGCCACTCGGTGCCGGCCGTCGTAACGGGCAAGCCGGTCTCGATCGGCGGTTCGGTAGGCCGTAGGGAAGCGACCGGCCGCGGCTGCATGATCGCCGCGCGCGAGGCGGCCCGCATCCTGGGCATTCCCTGGAGTGGCTCGACGGTGGTCGTCCAGGGGTTCGGGAACGTTGGGTCTGCTGCGGCGGCTTTGATGGCCGCGGAGGGCTGCAAGATCGTTGGCGTCAGCGACGTGTTCGGCGGCATCTACGATCCCCATGGGCTGGACATGCCCGCGTTGCTGCGGCACGTGGCGGAGACCAGGAGCGTCGTGGGGTTCCCCGGCGCGCAGGCCGTGACGAATCAGGAGTTGCTGGAACTGCCGTGCACCTACCTTGTGCCCGCCGCCCTGGAAGGCCAGATCACCGATACCAATGCCGGCCGGATCAGGGCCCGGGTAATCGTGGAAGGCGCCAACGGCCCCACCACGCCTGACGCGGACGCGATCCTGGAGGCCAAGGGGACCACCGTGCTGCCCGATATCCTGGCCAACGCGGGCGGAGTGGTGGTTTCCTACTTCGAGTGGGTGCAGGACCTCCAGTTGTTCTTCTGGAGCGAGGAGGACATCAACCAGCGTCTCGAGCGGATCATGGTGCGCAGCGTCCGCGAGGTGATCGAGCTGGCCCGGACGCAAGGCGTCTCCTACAGGCTGGCCGCGCTGCAGCGCGCGGTCGAGCGGGTCGCGGAGGCGCTGATGATACGCGGGATATACCCGTAGCCGCCCCTGCCCCAATGGACTTCGAGGTGGTGCGCCAGGCACCGCGCAGTGCCGCCCGTGCCGGCCTCCTTCGTACTTCGCGTGGCGAGGTCGAGACCCCGGCGTTCATGCCGGTGGGCACCAACGCGACCGTCAAGGCGCTGACCCCGGACGAGGTTGCGGAGACCGGCGCGCAGATGATCCTGGCCAACGCGTTCCACCTCTACCTGCGCCCCGGCCCCCAGATCATAGCGCGCGCAGGGGGGCTGCACGCGTTCATGGGGTGGGCAGGGCCGATTCTCACCGACAGCGGCGGGTACCAGGTCTACAGCCTTGCGAAGATGCGAACGGTGGATGACGAGGGCGTTGCCTTCAGGTCGCCGATAGACGGCAGCCCCCACCGGTTCACACCCGAGGGCGTCGTGGATATCCAGCGGCAGTTGGGTTCCGACATCGTCATGCCGCTCGATGTCTGCCTGGGCTACCCGCACGATCCCGGCGAGGACCGTGCGGCTATGGAGCAGACGCTGCGCTGGGCCGAACGCTCCCGCGAGCATCACGCTAGGCGAGGCACCGGTGTGCTCTTTGGCATAGTGCAGGGCGGGTTCGATCCCGCGCTCCGTGCCGAGTCCGCACGCCGCACCGCTGTGTTGGAGTTCTCGGGCTACGCGCTGGGAGGGCTCTCTGTGGGCGAGCCCGGTAAGGTGATGCATGAGGCGATCGAGGCCGCCGTCGCCGAGCTGCCGCCCGCGCGGCCGCGGTATGTGATGGGCCTGGGAGGCACGCCAGGCCTGCTCGAGGCCGTCGCCCGCGGGATAGACCTCTTCGACTGCGCCCTCCCGACGCGGGTGGCCCGGACCGGCGTCCTCCTGACGCGGTCCGGCAGGATCAACATCAGGAACGCCCGATTTCGGGACGACCTCTCGCCGCCGGATCCGGGGTGCGCCTGCCGTGTTTGCGCCCGGACCACGCGCGCCTACCTCCGACACCTCTTCGCCGCGGACGAGATGCTGGGGCCCCGCCTGGCGACCTTTCACAACCTGGCCTTCATGGGCAATCTGCTCCGGGAGGCACGCTTGGCGCTGCGCGAGGACCGGTACGAGCCCTGGATGCGTGGAGTACTGGCGAGGTATGCTTCGCAGTGGTAAGTTAGAGGAGACGTGCCCTGATCGTTGGAACTGCTACGCGGCTCCAACAAAGTAGGAGGGTTTGCTGATGCCCCAACAGCAGTCGCAGGTTGCGGTAATCGTTCTCTGGGTCCTGATCTTCGTCGTCTTCTACCTGTTGATGATCCGTCCCCAGAGGGCCCAGGCGCGCAAGCGTAAGGAGATGCTCGACGGCCTTCGGCGCGGCGATCGGGTGGTCACCATCGGCGGAATCCACGCCACCATCGCCGAGATCAAGGAAGACGTCCTGAACCTGGACCTGGCACCCAACATCCGTGTCAAGGCCGACCGGGGGGCCGTGAGCTACATACGCTCCAAGGCTGAGCCGAAGGCAGAGGAGTGACCGCGGAGCAGCGCCCCATCGGCACGCCACCGACCCAGGAGGACGTAAGGCGCGATCCCGAAGTCGAGGCCTTCGTCACGAAGGCCAACGAGTACACCGGCGTCATCGGGTATACCGAGCACGGTGTGCGGCACGCCAGCCTGAGTGCGAACATCGCGACCAACATCCTGCGCAGGCTGGGGCATGAGGCAAGAACCGTCGAGCTGGCGGCGATCGCGGCCTATCTCCACGACATCGGCAACCTGGTGAGCCGCACGAACCACGAGCAGGCCTCTGCCATGCTGGCCGATCGAATTCTAACACGCCTGCAGATGCCGCCCGAGGAGCGGGCCGTCGTCATGGGCGCCATAGGCAACCACGAGGAACGGCACGGGGACGTGGTCAGCGCGGTTGGCGCCGCGGTCATTCTGGCCGACAAGTCCGACGTCCACCGCTCGCGCGTGCGTAACCCGAATCCCAAGGCCTTTGACATCCACGACAGGGTCAACTACGCCGCGGAGCACTCCTTCCTGAGGGTGGACGAGAAGAGCAAGACCATTACCCTGGAGCTGACGATTGACACCACGATGTCGCAGGTAATGGAATACTTTGAGATCTTCCTGGACCGGATGCTGATGTGCCGGCGCGCCGCGGAATTTCTGGGGTGCGGCTTCAAGTTACAGATAAACGGGGTCAAGCTGCTGTAGCCGTGTATGCGCCGAGCAATTGTGGTTCTACCGCTTTTCAACGAGGAGCCGACGCTCGCCCGTGTGCTCGACGAGGTGCGGCGGTGGGCTCAGGGTCTGGCCGTGCTCGTCGTGGACGACGGCTCGACCGATCGGTCCCCCGAGGTGCTGCGCGGCTACCCCGATGTCACCGTCATAACCCACGCGCGTAACGAAGGGTACGGCCAGTCACTGATTGATGGGTTCTCGTTCTCCCTGGCTCACGGGTACGACGCCGTGGTGACGCTCGACTGCGACGAGCAGCACGAGCCCCGGCAGATACCGCAATTCGTGACCGCGCTGGAGGACGCCGACATCGTCTCCGGAAGCCGCTACCTGGACCCCGGAGTCGGCGGCGACGACGCCCCGGCCGAGCGGCGTGCGCTGAACGAGGAGATCACCGCCCGGCTGCGCGTGCTCACCGGGTACGCCATCACCGACGCGTTCTGCGGCTTCAAGGCCTATCGCGCCGACGCGCTCCGCCGGATGACGCTCACCGAGCCGTCGTACGGCCTGCCGCTGCAGGTGTGGATTCAGGCGGCGCACCACCGGCTGCAGATCATCGAGCTCCCGGTCCCGCGCATCTACAAGAACCCCAAGCGGCGTTTTTGGGGCGGACTGGACGATGTGGCCGCCAGGCGGCGATACTACGAAGAGGTGCTCCGAGGAGAGGTGCAGCGTTGGCCGTTGTCCTTGCCATAGGTCCCCACCCGGACGACATCGAGATCGCGATGGGCGGCACTGTCTGTCTGCTGCACGCGCAGGGACACGAGGTTGTCGTGTGCGACCTCACCGATGGCGAGCCAACCCCGATCGGATCGCCCGAGCGGCGGGCCGCGGAAACAGACGAGGCCTCTCGGCTGCTGGGCGTCCGGCGCCGTCTGACCCTTGGCCTTCCCAACCGGTTCCTGCAAGACACGATCGAGGCGAGGATTCAGGTGGCCGAGGTGATCCGCAGGGTGCGCCCCGACGTTTTGTTTGTCCCGTACTGGGTGGACGCGCACCCAGATCACGTCGCGGCCTGCGCGCTGGCCGAGGCCGCCCGGTTCACCGCCAAGCTCACCCGGACCCAGATGCAGGGCGAGCCGCACTACCCTGATCGGGTCTTCCATTTCTTCAGCACGCACTACCGCTTGCACGTGAAGCCGTCGTTCATCGTGGACATCTCCGACCACATCGAGACCAAGATGGCGGCGGTGGCGGCCTACGCGTCGCAGTTCGGCGACGAGCGGGGGAACGCCGGGCTCCTCGCCGCGATAAGGGAGACCAGTGCCTACTGGGGCCGCCTGATCCACCGGCGGTATGGAGAGGCGTTCGTCAGCCGCGAGGAGATCGGGATCGCACGTTGGGACGGCTTGATCTGATGGCCGAGGCCGCAGGGCCGTTCCGCTGGCCCGATCTCGAGCTGGAGATCCCGCCCGCCTCGCCAGTAGCCGTGGGCTTCCCTGCCTGCTGCGAGTGGCCGGCCTTGGCCAGGGCCAACCGGCTGGCACTCGACGCCGCGACCGTTGATGTGGGCGGGCTCCCCCTGGGCGAGCTCCGGCGCGCGGCCCGGCCGGAAGCACTGGCTCTGGCCGCGTCCTACACCTGCGGTCTGGGGTTGAAGGTGCCCGAAGGCGGCACAGATCAGGTGCTGTGTACCGGCCACCAGCCCGTCCTGGCGCATCCGGGCATCTGGATCAAGTACTTGGCCATGGCGCGCATGGTTCCGCCCGGGGGGGTTGGGCTCGATCTGATAGTGGACACGGACGCGGTCGAGGAGATTGCCGCTGAGGTGCCCCGAGCCAATGGCCTGCTTCGCCGCGAGCGGATCGTGATGTCCCGCGCCGGCCCTGATGTCCCGGCGGAGACGCTTCCGGCGCCCGATCCCGAGCAGTGGCGGGCGTTCCTGGAGGCCATTGAATCCTGTCTGCAGACGGCCGGCGGCCCTGCACTTGCCCCGGGATGGGATCGCTCGCGCCTCCTGCCTGTACCACCCTCTGGCCAGGGCATCGCCGGGGCAGTAACCGCGGCCCGCCGTGCGCTGGAGGGGCCGCGTCCCTATCTCAGCCTGCCCGTGTCGCGGCTGGCGCGCACAGGGGCGTTTCGCCGCTTCGTGCTTTCCGTCGCGCACCAAGCCGGCCGGTTCGCGGCCGTGCACAACGCGACGCTGGCCACCTACCGCGCGCACTACGGCATTCGTACCGGCGCCCAGCCGTTTCCCGACCTGGCGGTGGAGCCGGGGCGGATCGAGATACCCTTCTGGCTGGTGGCAGGCGGGCAGAGGCAGGCGCTGTTCATCGGCGCCGACACCACCAGGTTCTATGCCGGCGGCCGCGACGTTGGCCCGGTTGCCCGCGACCCGGATGATCCGGCATTCGCCGCCATGGAGGTCCGGCCACGCGCGCTCGCGCTGACCGCGTTTGCCCGACTCGTTGTCTCTGACCTGTTCATACACGGGATCGGCGGCGGGCGGTACGATCGTGCGACCGACGCTGTCGTGAAGGCCTTCTACGGCGTGTCCCCGCCGGCCTACGCCACGGTCACGGCGACACTTCACCTGCCGTTTCCAGCGGGCGCGCCCTTGCAGGACGAGCGCCACAGGCTGCAGCGGCTGCTGCTGGACCTCCAGCACAACCCGGACCGCTTCCTGCCCGCTGGTGACGGGCCGTACAGCGCGCTGGTGGCCGAGAAGTGGGCCCTGATCCGTCGCCTCGATGCCGCCGCCAACCTGACGCGGCGGGAGCGCCGGGCGGCCACCCAGCGTATCCGTGAACTGAACCTAATCCTGACGGGCGCGGTCGCCGACCGCCTGGGCGAGGCACAGGAAGCACTCCGCCGGCACAACCGGCGCGAGCAGGAGGTCGAGGTGACGGGCTACCGCGGCTATCCGTTCCTTCTCTTCCCGGTGGAAGCGGTAGAGGGACTTGTGGACCAGCTGAGGGGCAGTGCCCGGGGACGCGAGGTGCGGGCGTGAGTGGCGGGGTTCCGCAGCCGTGGGCGGTGGATGTTCGAGGGCTCGTCAAGGCCTTCGACCACCGGCCTGTGCTGCGGGGCGTGGACCTGCGCGTCGGCTCCGGCGAGACGCTGGCGATACTGGGCGCCAACGGCTCGGGCAAGACCACGCTGCTTCGCATAATCGCCACCCTGTCGTCGCCGACCCGCGGGAGCGTAGCATGGTTCGGCGAGCCGTCGGCGTCACTAGTGGAGATCAGGCGGCGAATCGGCCTGGTTCCCCACGAGTCGCTCCTCTACGACACGCTGACCGTGGCGGAGAACCTGAGGTTCTTTGGGGGGCTGTACGATCTGCCGCCCGAGAGGGTCGAATGCGCCCTCGACGAGTACGCGCTGCGTCCGCTTGCCCTCCGGCGTGTGCGCGTGCTCTCGCGCGGACAGCGCCAGCAGGTGAACCTGGCGCGAGCGCTGCTGCATGAGCCCGACCTGTTGATTTTGGACGAGCCCTACACCGGCCTCGACGTTGGCGCGGCCGAGCGCCTGACAGCCACGCTGCGCGCCAGCGCCGCGCGCGGCTGCACGGTCATCCTGACAACGCATGACCCCGAAGGGGCCGGGGCGCTGGACGCGGATGTCGCCGTGATGCTGAGCGGAAGGCTCACCGAGATCATGCCTGCATCCGGGCTGGACGCGGCCCTGCTGGCTGCCTGGTTCCGCGAGGGACGGCTGTGAGGGTCATCCGCCTGCTGGTGGGCAAGGATCTGCGCCTGGAGTGGCGCGGCCGGGAGATCGTCTCGGCCATGGGCCTGCTGGCGCTGTTGCTTGCCATCGTGCTCGGCGCCACACGGTCAGGCCCCGAGGCCGCTCCCTCCGCCATGTGGGTGACCTACGCGTTTGGCGCAACGCTGGGGTTCACGCGCGCGTTCACGCTGGAGCGCGACCACCTTACGGCGCTCCTGCTGGCCCCTCTTGATCGCGGGCTGATCTTCGCGGCCAAGGCGCTCACGAACTGGTTGGGGCTGGTCGTCGTGCAGGCGATCTCCCTGCCGCTCTTCGGCGCGCTGTTCACGGAAACGATCTGGGCCCGGCTGCCCGCGCTGGCCCTTCCCATGCTGCTCGGCGGGATTGGGCTGGCCGCGGTGGGCACCCTGTTTGGAGGGCTGATCGTGCAGGCGCGACTGCGGGAGGCGCTCCTGCCGATACTGATGCTCCCGGTGGTGCTTCCGCTCATGATCGCCGCGGCGGGCGCCACGACCGGAATCCTTGACGGGCTGCCGCTTTCGGCGATTGGCGCGCAATTGCAGCTACTGCTCGTTTTTGATATTATTTTTGTTACGGCCAGTTTCCTGTTGTTTGAGTTCGTTGTCGAGGAATGACGGGTGAGGGTGCTGCTGTTACTGGGAATTGCACTGATGCTTGTGGGCGTCGCCTGGGCGCTGCTGGCGGCGCCCACAGAGCTGTTTCAGGGTGCGCCGCAGCGCATTATGTACCTGCACGTGCCCGGCGTGGTGACCGCCTATGTCGCGCTGCTGGCGGTGTTCGTCGGCAGCGTGCTGTTCCTGTGGCGGCGCGACCCCCGGTGGGACCGCCTGGGCCGCTCCGCGGCCGAGCTGGGGGTGCTGTTCATCACCATGACCCTGCTCTCGGGAGCCATCTGGGGCAAGGCGGTCTGGGGCGCCTGGTGGACCTGGGACGCGCGCCTGACCACCACGCTGATTCTCTGGTTCATCTACATCGGCTATCTGATGGTGCGCGCGTGGGCGCCCGGCGCTCGGGGCGCACGGGCCGCGGCCATCATCGGGATCGTGGGGGTGCTGGACATCCCCATCATCCATTGGTCGGCCATCCTCCTGCGCACGCTTCACCCACAGCCGACGGTCTTTCGACCGGAAGGGCCGGCGCTGCCTCCCAGCATGCTGATCCCCCTTGTGATCAACATGGTGGCGTTCCTGGTGGTGTTCGCGGCACTCCTCGCCGTGCGCGTGCGCCAGGAGCGGGCCCTGGACGCTCTGGCTGAGGCCCTCGAGGGGAGCGCGTAGCAGTGGGATACGTGGTCGCGGCCTACATCGTGGTCGCCGCGCTCTTCGCCGGGTACGCCCTGACCCTGGTAGCGCGGCAACGCCTGATCTCCGATCTCTCCGACGCGGCAGATACACGCCAGGGGCGCTCATGATACCGGCCCGGCGCAAACTGCTTGTGGGGGCGGTGATCATCGTAGCGGGGCTGGCGTTCGCCGCCTACCACGGTGCCCGATCCTCCATGGTGTACTACCTGACCACCACCGAGTTCGCCCTCCGGCCGGAGCTGCGCGCGGCAAGGGTCAGGATCGCAGGTCGGGTCGTCGAGGGATCGGTGGCCAAGGCCGATGGCGAATCCCGGTTTGCGATCACGGACGGGACCACGCGTTTCAACGTGCGCTTCCGCGGACCGCTGCCCGACCTGTTCGCCGAGGGCAAGGACGTGCTCGTGGAAGGCCGGCTGGACGGCGACGGGATCCTGCGGGCATCGCAGGTTATCTCCACCCACCCTGTCGAGTACAAGGAGAAGCACCCGGAGCGGTGAGGGCGTGAATGGTGAGCCTCGTGGGTGAGGTCGGCCGGTTCGCCCTGCTGGCCGGCCTGGTCGTCGCGCTGTACGGGATCGCGGCAACGACGTTGGGCCTAACCCGACGGCACGGCGGGTATCTCGCCAGCGGGCGGCGGGCCGTTGCGGTCTGGGCACTGCTGATGGCGCTGGCATCCGCGGCGCTCTGGACGGCGTTCCTCTCCAGGGACTTCTCGGTCCGCTTCGTCGCGATGGCCAGCGAGTCCACCCAACCCCTGCTACAAACGATCATGGCGTTCTGGGGCGGGCACGACGGCGCGCTGTTGCTGTGGGCCCTCATCCTGGCGGGCTACACGGTGATGGCGGTGTGGAGCCTCCGGTCGCATCCGGACCTGCAGGGTCCTGCGACCGCGACGCTGCTGGTGGTCGCGGTATTCTTCTCTGTCCTGCTGGCAGGCGCCAGCAACCCGTTCGTCCCTCTGGTTCCGCCCCCTCCAGATGGCCAGGGACTAAACCCGTTGCTGCGCAACCCATGGATGTCGGTCCATCCGCCCATGCTCTACCTGGGTTTCGTGGGAATGAGCGTGCCGTTTGCGCTGGCGGTGGCGGCGCTGATCACCGGCCGCCTGGACAATACCTGGGTGGTGCTCTCCCGTAGATGGATCGTTGTGCCGTGGATCTTCCTCACGCTGGGCCTGCTGCTCGGGGCGAAGTGGTCGTACGTGGTGCTCGGGTGGGGAGGATACTGGGCGTGGGACCCGGTGGAGAACGCGGCGCTCATGCCCTGGCTGACCGCCACGGCGTTCCTCCACTCGATCCAGATCCAGGAGAGGCGAGGAATGCTGGCAGCGTGGAACGTCGCGCTGATCCTACTCACTTTCGGGCTGACGGTCTTTGGAACTTTCCTGGTGCGAAGCGGGGTGCTGTCTTCGGTCCACGCCTTCGCCGAGGCCCCCTTGATAGGGTATCTCTTCCTGGGCTTCCTTTCGGCGCTGCTGCTTGCTTCCTTTGGCCTGCTCGCCTGGCGATGGGAGGCGCTGCGGAGCCGCGGCGCCGTTGAGTCGGTGATAAGCCGGGAGACGGCTTTCCTTGCCAACAACCTGCTCTTCATAGCCGCGGCCGTTGTGGTCCTGCTGGGCACGATGTTTCCGGTCCTGACCGAGGCGTTCCGTGGCGTCAAGATCAACGTGGGACCGCCCTACTTCAACACGGTGATGGTGCCCATCTCCATCGGCATGCTCCTGCTCATGGGGATCGGACCGCTGATGCCGTGGCGGCAGGCCACGCCGGAGCAGCTCGCCAGGAACTTCACGCTCCCTTCGGCGGCGGCGGTGCTCGGGGCGCTGGTACTGGGCCTGCTCGGCGTGCGCCACACCAGCGCCCTCCTGGTGTTTGCCGCCGCGCTGTTCGTGTTGGGCACCATCACACTGGAGATGGTCCGGGGCACCCGGGTGCGTATCAACCGCGGCGAAAGCGCGCCCCTGGCGCTGGCTCGGCTCTTCTCGCGCAACCGCCGCCGCTACGGGGGCTACGCGGTTCACTTCGGCGTTCTCCTGATGCTGGTCGGGATCGCGGCAAGCAGCGCGTTCGATACTCAGGATGGGGCCACGCTGCATCCTGGTGAGCGTTTTAGCGTTGGGCGGTATACCCTCGAGTACGGCGGCCTTCGCCACAGCGAGCTTCCTGGCATTGACGTGACGGAGGCATCGGTACGGGTTTGGGCCGGCGCCAGGTTCCTGGGTTCCTACTCCCCGCAGCGGTACTTCTACCGCGCGCAGGAGCAGCCGATGCACCACGTCGCCATACGCTCATCTTTGCGCGAGGACCTCTATCTCATCCTCTCCGAGTGGACGCCGGAAGGTAGGGGAACGATCCGCGTGCTCGTGCATCCGCTGGTGTCCTGGCTCTGGGCCGGCGGCATCGTGGCGGCCCTGGGGGCGGCGTTCGCCGTCTTGCCCGAGCGGCGACGGAGGACGCCGTGATCGAGGCGCTCTTCTTCACCGTGGCCGTGCTGATCGCGGCGTACCTGCTCGCGCCGGCGTTCCGGCACCAGGTGCTCCCGGATGCGGATTCGCGCGACGCGCTGGAGGCCGCCCGTGACGCCGCGCTGCGCGCCCTGCACGATTTGGATCTGGACTGGCAGACCGGCAAGCTCTCAGAGCGCGACTACCGGGCCACGCGGGCCATCCTGGAAGCCGAGGCCTCGGAGGTCCTCCGGCAACTGGTCAGGCCAGGAGCAGGGCAGTGATGAGATTCCTCCGGGTCGTGGCAGCGCTGCTGGCGGTTGGCCTATCCGCCAGTTACGCGGGCGGTGCTCCGGCAGGCGGAACCGCCACCGGTCTGGTGCGCAACGCTACCACCGGGCAGCCGGTGCCCGATGCCGAGGTGGCGCTCGTCTTCATCGGCCCGGAGGGCGCGGTGCAGGTCGGCCGGGCGCGCAGCGACGCGCGCGGCCGGTTCGCGTTCAGCGGCCTGCCCGACGGCCGCTACCTGGTGCAGTCCGTCCGCAACGGGGTGACCTACGCCGTACACGCGGTCATCGGCGGCAGGGGCCCGGTCGAGGTCGTGCTTCAGGTGCACGATGCCTCGGACCGAGTGCCGCTGCGGATCTCCCTGCTCGGCATCGCGGTCGAGGCCCGTACCGGGTACGTGCGCGTCTCGGAAGCCGTGCACCTTCAGAACGCCGGTTCCCAGACCTTCCTGGGCGCCGTTGTCTTTCCCCTGCCCCTGGGAGCCAAGTACGTGACCTTCCATCAGGGATTGCATCAACCCCGGGTGGAGGCAGGAGCGATCGTGGACAGATTGATCGTCCGGCCCGGCACGCACCAGGTCGCATACGGCTACAGCGTGGCTGCCTCCGGCGAGGTTGACCTCGGCCGCAGGCTGCCTCTGCCGGTCGAGCGTCTGGAGCTGTTCACGACCGATCCCGCGCAGGCGCGTTCCCCGCGGCTCCAGCAGGCCACGCCGGTGCCCTCCGAGGGCCAGGACTATGCGCGCGCCACGGCACGCGCTGTGCCCGCGGGTGACATGACCCTGGTCGTAGTCGGCGTGCCCCGAGTCAGGCTGTGGCCGGCCCCGGCCGCGGCAGCGGTGCTCGCCGGGCTGCTGGCTCTGGGGCTGGCGTGGGCCGCGCTGCGCGAGGGGAGTCGCTGATGTCTGGCCCCTCCTCCACGGGAAGCGGCCTCGATCAGATCTACGCGCCTGTGGCCGAGGACCTCGGGCACCTTGCCCGGCTTCTGCGGAGAGAGCTTGCATCCAGCGATCCCTTCATATCCGGCCTGGTGGATCACGTGCTGTCGGCTCAGGGGAAGCTGATCCGCCCGGCGCTGGCGCTGCTCAGCGCGAGCGCCTGCGGCGGGGCAGACGATCAGCGGCTCCATCTGGCCGCGACCGTGGAACTGGTGCACGTCGCCTCGCTGATCCACGACGACATCATTGACGCCGCCGACCTCCGCAGGGGGGTTCCCACCGTAAACGAGCGCTGGGGTAACCAGATCGCGGTCCTGGTCGGCGATTACATGTTTGCCACCGCCTTTCGTCTGGCGAGCCGCATCCGGCATGCGCGGGTCGCGCCGGCGCTCGCAGAGGCCTCGGTGTTGATGAGCCGCTCCGAGATCATGGCGGCCTCTCCCGGCGACCGCCCGCACGAGGACGAGGCCCGCTACTACGCGATCATCGAGGGCAAGACCGCGGCCCTGTTCTCCGCCGCGTGCCGGTGTGGCGCACTGCTCGCCGGTGCGCCGCCGGATGCGGCCGACGCGATGGCCGAGTTCGGCCTGCGTTGGGGGGTGGCGTTTCAGATTACCGACGACGCCCTCGACCTGGTCGGAGATCCGGGGTTGCTCGGGAAGCCCACCGGGAGCGACGCGAGCACGGGCAAGATCACGCTGCCGGTGATCGCCGCGCTGCGCAACGCGCCCGGGCCCGACCGTGACCGGCTGCTCAGTATGCTGAAACGGCCGTCGGACCCCGGGTCGCGCGATGAGATGCGTGGCCTCCTGGTTCGGCACGGCGGGCTCCGATACGCAATGGATGCGGCGCAGAGGTCAGCGGATGCCGCCGCCGCGGCCCTGGATGCGCTGCCCGACGGCCCGGCGAAGGCAAGTCTGCTGCGCCTGGCGGACTTCGTCGTGGCCAGGACCCGCTGAGGGCAGGGGAAGGCGTTCGCCGTGCCGAGTCTGACCTCGTTGTACTGGGTGCCTGCCGCGGTTGCCTTCGGCGTGGGCGCGCACCTGGCCGTCACATTTCTCCTTCTGTTGCGCTACCTCGACACGCGCGGCCGGCCCTTGCTCTGGTGGGCGGCGGCGTACGGATTCCTGACGGCGCACCAGGTGGCGGAGGTGATCCTGGACGCGGCCGCCTCCCCGACGTGGATGGCAGGCCGGCACCTGCCGAAGCTGGCCGCCGCGCTGCTGCTGTTGGGTTCGTTCCCGGTCCACGGGCGCCTCCTGCTATCAGCCTCGGCGGCGGCCGTCCTCGCTCTCCCCGCGGCCTGGGTGCTGGCGCTGCTGGTGCACCCGTGGCCGTGGGGGGCGCTTGCGCCGTCCGTCGTCGCGGGCGTGCTGTTCATCGCGGCCGCGCGGCTATACGACAGCGTCGAGGAACCCCGGCGCGACCCCGCCACCCGACTGGTTACCTGGGGGCTCGCGCTGACAGGGTTGCTGGCGCTGGGCTTTCCCTTCGTGCGGCCGCAGGAGTGGGGCAGTCTTGCCGTGGCGCTGCTCTCGGGGCTATCCACCCTGATGATCGGCGTGGGGTGGATCGTACGGTTCTGGCGCGACACCCGCGAACTCGAACTGCTGAACGCGATCGCCGGCGCGTTGAACCGGCTGACCAACGTCGGGGAGTCGGCCCATGAGGCGCTTCGGCTGGTGGCGCGGCTGCTGGGCATTGAGGCCGGGTGGGTCTTTCTGCGGGATGGCGACCATCTGAGCCTTGCCGCCTGGTTCGGGCTGCCCGCGCCGCTTGCCGCGGAGGCGAACTTGAGGATGGGCGGGGACTGCCACTGCCTGCGCCTGCTGGCCGAGGACCGGCTACCACTTGCCGTGAACGCCGTGGATTGCCAGCGGCTGGCGCAGGTGGGAGTCGCCCACACCCGACACGCCAGCGTTCCGCTGCGCGCGAGCACGCGCACACTGGGGTTGATGAACCTGGTGCTGCCGGGCGGGCGCAACTTCAGCGAACGCGAGCTGCAGATGCTCTCGACGGTGGGCCATCAGATCGGCCTTGCCGTGGAGCGCGGGCAGTTGTTCGACGAGGTGGCCGCGAAGGAGCGCACCCGCGGGGAACTGCTCGACAAACTGATCACGGCCCACGAAGACGAGCGGAGGCGCATAGCCCGCGAACTCCACGATGAAGCCGGGCAGGCCCTGACGGCCCTGATCGTGAACCTCGAGCTCGCCGCCCAGGAGGAATCACCGGACCGGGTCCGGACCCACCTCATCCAGTTGCGGGACCTGGCCGAGAGGACGCTGGCCGAGATCCGCCGGCTGATCTACGACCTGCGGCCGTCCATCCTGGACGACCTGGGGCTCGTCGCTGCTCTGCGCTGGTACGCCAAGTCCCTGCTCGATCCCCGTGGCATCACCTGGTCGCTTACCGTGAGCGGCATCGCCAGCCGCCTTCCGCCGGCGATGGAAACCGTGGCGTTCCGGTTGGTGCAGGAGGCGTTGGTGAACGTGCAGCGCCACTCCCGGGCCACGGCCGTCAACGTCAGTCTGGCTCTGGTCGGGAGGGAGTTGCGCGTCCGCATTGAAGACAACGGCCAGGGTTTTGACGCCCAGAGGATCCGTACGGCGGGCCGCGACGGCGGTTTCGGTCTCATTGGGATGCGCGAGCGCGTCGAACTGGTAGGGGGCCGATGGGAGGCTCACTCAAGACCCGGGGCAGGCACGATCATCACGGCGACGCTGCCGCTGCGCGAGGCCGGGGCGGAGCAGTGAAGAGAGTCCGCGTGGTCATCGTGGACGATCATGCCATCGTCCGCGAAGGGGTGCGCATGATCCTGGCGGCGCACGCCGACATCCAGGTCGTCGCAGAGGCAGACACCGGAGTGCAGGCCATCGCGCTGGTCGAGTCGGTGCATCCCGACGTGGTTGTGATGGATCTCAGCATGCCTGGCATGAACGGCATCGAGGCCACCCGCCAGATCCGCGAGCGGATGCCCGACGTCCGCGTTCTGGCGCTCACGATGCACGAGGACGAGCACTACGTGTTTCAGTTGCTGCGCGCCGGAGCGTCCGGGTACGTGTTGAAGCGCGGCGCGGCCACCGACCTGGTGGACGCGGTCCGCGCAGCGAGCCGAGGAGAGGCGTTTCTCTACCCTTCGGTCGCCCGGACCGTGGTCCAGGATTACCTCAGGCGCCTGGACAGCGGGGAGGCCGAGCGCCGGCGGTTCGACGGGCTGACCACGCGAGAACGCGAGGTGCTCGCTCTCATCGCAGAAGGGCTTACGAACCAGGGCATCGCGAGCCGCCTCTACATCAGCATCAAGACAGTGCAGACGCACCGTGCCCACATCTTCGAGAAGCTCGGGCTGCACGACCGAACCGAGCTGGTACGCTACGCGATCCGGAAGGGACTCATCGAGCCGTAGAGCAGGACCTGCGAGAGGGAGGAGCCCATGAACTTCGCCACTGCCGGTCATCCACGAACCTCCGGGCAGAGATGGTTCGCCGACGGTCTGCGGCGAGTGCTCCTGGCGCACGGATTCGATGAAACCTCCCCAGACCAGGCACCCAGGGTCGTGCTCCATTTCGTGGACCTGGGGGCCCTCCGTCCATTCCGCCGCAGGGCGCAGGCAACGTTCGTCGTCTCGGTCATTGAGGGCCCGCTTCCCACCGGGGAGATCCTGCCGGCGCTATACCCCCTACTGGTGCGCACCCTGAGCAACATGGTGCTGTACCTGCTGCCGGAGGGGAGCGGGGCGCGCGCCTACGTGGTGACGCTGGAGCAGGGCTTCTTTGCCGTGGACTGGACCGACGATCAGGCGTTCTTCGACCGCATCTTCGACCGGATGTACCCCCTGGCATCGGCACAGCTCGTGATCAGCAACGAGTTCCACGCGGACCTGGAGGAGGCGCTCTGGGAAGGGGACGAACTCACGGCCGCGCTGGCAGAGGCCGGACGGCGCCTGGACGCGCTGAACCTGCTTCCCGCGGCCTTTCCCATCGAGGAGTTGCTGCCTCCGCGCGACCTCGCGCACGTCCGGCGGCTGTTCGGCATAGGTGGGCTGTCCTATGGGAACCTCAGCGTGCGCAAGGACGCCCACCGCTACTGGATGAGCGCCAGCGGTGTCAACAAGGGTGCGATGCGCGTCGTGGGCCGCGACATGCTCATGGTCAAGGGGTACGACCCGGAGCGCAATCTGATCCTGCTCAGCGTGCCGCCTGGGATCGAGCCCCGCCGCGTCTCAGTGGACGCCATCGAGCATTGGATGATCTACACGGCCCACCCCGGGGTGAGCGCCATCATCCATGTCCACTCGTGGATGGAGGGTGTCACCTCGACGCAGGTGCAGTACCCGTGCGGCACCCTGCAACTCGCCCAGGCCGTGGCCGAGCTCGTGCGGGACAGTCCAGATCCCCACCGCGCGGTGATCGGCCTGCGCAATCACGGCCTGACAATAACGGGCCCGAGCCTGGCCGACATCCTCGGCCGCATCGAAGGGCGGCTGCTCGTGCGGGTGCCGATGCTATAGAGATCCCTGGTCTTCCGTGCTAGCGGCCTACGCTCCAACGGTGGGGGATGTGGCAGGCGGTGCACGGGGTACTCTTCAGCACCGACGCGGGGTGCATCTTGGCCTTGGGCTCGGCGTGGCAGACCGCGCATGCCACGACCGGCTGGCTCCTCTCGTGCGGCCTGTGGCACTGAGCGCAGGCGAACTCCATCGGCGCGCCGGCGGGCCAGGAGCCGACCTCCTTCGGAACCAACCGGTGGCAGTTGAGGCACGTCTCGCGGACCGGTTGCAGCGGGACCTCGGGACGGAGGAACTCGTGACATGTGACGCAGTGCTGGTCTGCCATGGCCCGGATCTGAACGACTCGCTCTCCCCGGGCCTGGGCGACGTGACAGTTACCGCAGGCATCAGCAGGAGGTTTGAAGCGGTGAACGCCCGGCGAGTGGCATGCGACGCACTCGATCCCACGCTCCTGTTCGTGGAGCCGGTGGCCTGGCGTTGCCGCGACCTGCCGCCACCTGGGATCGTCGCTCTCGTGGCAGCGGGCGCAGACGGTTTTGAGCACCACCGCGTGCTTGCCCACCGCGCGGGGCTGGCGGACGACGAAGGTTATGACCTGCCGGGCGCTCTCGACTATGTTGGCAGCATGGCAGCTGTGGCATCCAACCTTCCGGTGCTCGCTCTTCTGCCACGCCGTCCATGCTGCTTCCATGGTGTGGCACGAACGGCAGAACTCAGGGTTGTTCATGGTGTAGTCGTAGCTGCGTACGGCCCCAAGGACCCCGGATGCAGCCAGCACGATTCCGGAAGCCATCACGGCGGCGGCGAGGAACCGGGGGAGCGCGCGGACGCGCGCATCCACAGAACGCAGCCATGCCAGCAGGCGGGTCAGGTACATACCTCGCACTCCACGGAAGATGGGTTCTATGCCCTTCTGGAGCGGGCGATTCCCAAAGGTTCAATTCCCCCATGGGTAATCCCTGCTCCCACGGGGAAGATCACCCTGGAAGGCAGGCGGGCGCCCCTCCGGGCGAGAACAGGTAGGGAACGCCGATGACGCCGTTGGTCTCCGTCTTCTTTGTCTACGGCCTGGCCTTCTTCTCGATGGGCCTGGCCATCGCGCTTGAGGCCCGCCGCCCCAGCGATCTGATGCTGATCCGCCCCCTGCGCTATCTGGCCGCCTTCGGCATGCTGCACGGTTGCGTCGGGTGGATTGACATGTGGCTGGCCTCCCCGATGATGGCTGAGGTAATCGCACCCACCGTGCGCATCGTGCGCCTGGCGCTGTTCGCGGCGTCCGTGCTCGCGCTGGCCCAGTTCGGCGCCGACCTGATCGCGTCGGTTGCGCCCCGGGCCTCTGCCGTCCGGGCCGTGCCACTGGTGCTGGCGGTGTTCTGGGCGCTGAACTGGACGATCGTGCCGCATCTGGCGCCGGCCGCAGTCGAGGAGGTCACACGTTCCCCTTCGTGCCTGCGGTGCCACGCCGCGGTTCCTCCTTTTGGTCCGGAGTGGGTTCCCAGGATCCTGGCGCCGGCCTCTGCCCAGGCCGACGTTTGGCTGAGGTATGTGCTGTTTCTCCCGGCGTCGTTGCTGGCCGCGGCCGGGTTCTGGATGGAAGGCCGGCGGCTGGCGGGCATCACCTATGGCACCATTGCACGCGCGTGCCGGTGGACCGCGCTGGCCTTTGTCGCCAACGCGGTGATGGCCGGAGTCGTCGTGCCTCCTGCGCCGCTCTTTCCGGCAACCGTGGTGAACTACGATACCTTCCTGTCGGCCGTCGGGATCCCCCCTCAGTTGTTTCGATCCGCCATCGCGGTGATCATCGCGGCCCTGACGCTGCGCGTACTGCGCGTCTTTGAGATGGACGCCACGCGCCGTCTGGCCTCTGCCACCGAGGCACGCCTGGATGCCCAGAAGGAGGCCCTGGAAACGGGGGAGGCGGCACGGAGGGCCGCCGAAACGTGGACCCGCACGCTGGAAGACCGCGTGGCTTCCAGGACCGCGGAACTCGAGCGCCGGACGCACGAACTCGCAGCACTGAACGCCGTGGTATCCACCGTCACGAGTTCGCTCGATCTCAATACGATCCTCGAGGCAACGGTGGATCACGTGCTGATCCTGGTGCGCGGCGATGGGGGAGGGATTACGGTCTTTCCCTCGACGCCGGGTGAATCCGGGACGAGCGTCCTGAGGGGTCCCTCCGGAGCGGACATCTCGCGGATGAAGGGGTTCGATCCCGGCGCGACCGCCGTGGGCGATGTGGCATTCGCCCCAGGGGGCGCTGTCCGGCCGTTTGTCAGGGTGCCGCTCCGCGCCAAGGATCGGCTGCTGGGAGAACTGACCGTCCTGGGCCAGGTGGGCGGTCGTTACACGGAGGCGGACGTCAGCCTGCTCTCCACCGTGGCCCAGCAGGTCGGTGTGGCAGTGGAGAACGCGACCTTGTTCCAGGAGACCGCCACCAGGCGCAGGGAGGCCGAAACCCTATACCGGCTGGGGACCGAGATAACGGCGCTCTCGGATCTCAGCCAGGTCCTGGAGCACGTGGTCGCCGGCGCACGAGAACTTCTGGCTGCGGACGTGGGGGTTCTCAGTCTCATGAATGAGGACAACCCCCGCGTGGTTGTGCGCGCGGTCGCGGGCCTTCGCGGCGAGGCGCTGGAGGGCGTGGAGCTGGCACCCGGCCAGGGGATCGCAGGGTACGTCATCCGCAGCGGCCAGCCGATGGTCGTGAGCGACTATCTGGTGGACGCGCGCATCAGCCACGAGCTGGACGGTATCGTGCGCCAGGAAGGACTGCACACGCACCTTGCTGTACCTGTTGTCGCGCGCGGGCAGGCCGTCGGGTGCCTGGCTGTGGCCTACCGGCGGGTGCGGCCGGTGGCGGACGACGAGATCCACCTGCTCACACGGATGGCCAACCAGGCAGCCATTGCCATCGAGAACGCGCGCCTCTACCAACAGGTTCAGAGCCTTGCAATTCTGGAAGAGCGCGACCGTCTGGCGCGCGAGATGCACGATAGCCTGGGACAGAGCCTGGGATACCTCAATCTCAAGTCCAAGCTGGCCGAGGACCTGGTCCTGGCGGGCAGGACATCAGAAGCGCAGGAGGAGCTGGCTCAGATCCGGCTGACGATTTATGAGACCTACGATGAGGTCCGCCACGCGATACTGGGTCTGAGGACCGCCGGCGTGCAGCAAGACCTCGAAGCCACGCTGCGGGGCCAGATCGGGCGGCTCCGGGAGCAGTGCGGGATCCCGGTGGACTTCGAGGTCCGGGGCTCCATTCCGGCCGTACCAGCGCTTGCCGCAGTCCAGGTGACGCGCATCGTACAGGAGGCGCTGACCAACGTCCGCAAGCACGCGCGGGCAGGCGCGGTGCGGGTGGATCTGGCAGCCGAAGAAGGCCGCCTGGTAGTGCGCGTCAGCGATGACGGCTGCGGTTTCGATGTGGGGGCCGTGCAGAGAGCCGCGGGTGCCCGATTCGGACTGGAGACGATGCGCGAGCGGGCCGAGAGCATTGGCGGTACGCTGGAGATCACCTCCGCACCTGGGCAGGGGACCACGGTGGCCCTCCTGGTCCCGCTGGCATAGAGCGATGATGAGGGTGAGATGAGGGTGGGATGATGGACAAGATCCGCGTGCTTCTCGCCGACGATCACGCCTTGTTCCGCCGTGGGCTGGCGAGCCTGCTGGCGAGCCAGCCGGACATCGAGGTCGTTGGCGAGGCCGGAGATGGCAATGAGGCGATCGAGCGCGCCAGGGAGCTCATGCCGGACGTGGTGCTGATGGACGTTCGCATGCCGGGCGTCGGAGGACTGGAGGCGACCCGGCGCCTCAAGGAAGAGATGCCATACGTGAGGATCGTGATGCTGACGGTGTCCGAGAGCGAGGACGACCTGTTTGGAGCGCTCAAGAACGGCGCGCAAGGCTACCTGCTGAAGAACCTGGACCCCGATGACCTGATCGCCTGTCTGCACCAGGTACAGCGAGGGGAGGCACCGCTCGCACCGCCGATGGCCGCCAAGATCCTGCGCGAGTTCGCCGCGCCCTCACCCAGGCCGGGGCCGGCGCTGACCCCGCGCGAGCGGCAGGTGCTCGAGCTGGTAGCTAAGGGCGATGCCAACAAGGAGATAGCGCGCCACCTTCAGATCTCCGAGAACACCGTGAAGAACCACCTGCGTAACATCCTGGAGAAGCTGCACCTTCAGAACCGCGTGCAGGCGGTCATGTACGCTCTTCGCGAGGGGCTGATAACCCCGCCTGACTCCTAGACAATCAGCCCGACCCCCCTTCTGTCTCTCGTGGAGTGGCCTGGCCCGTAGGGACTACCCACGCCTAGTCAATCAGGACTCTCTGCTGCTGGTGCTGGCTATCCGCCCGAACGGGAACGACATGCTTCGATCTTCCCCCGCCATATGGCTCTATGCACCGATGGGATCGCGGCCCAGCTCCGCCTACGATGTGAGCAGGAGGACGCGATCATGCGCTGCCGGGTCCTGATCTGGTCTGAACGCAGTGCCTTCGTCCGGGCGATCCGGAGTCTGGCGCACCGCGAGGATCTGGAAGTGATCGGGATCGCTAGGACCGGCGATGCGGCACTGGCGTGCGTGCGGGCAGCGGATCCTGACGTGGTGCTGGTGGATCAGGAGACAGAAGAGCGACATCCGGATATGGTGCTGCGGCTGATGGACGCAGGAACGCACACCAAGGTCGTCGTGATGCACCTGGTAGATGAGGCCGTGCGCGTGCTCGAGTGCCGGCGCACAACGGCGGCTACGGTGCGCGATCTTGTTCGGGCTATTCAGGGTGATCTGGCACAGCAGGTAGCGTAGAAGGGGGGAGCACAATGCATCCGGTCGGACTGGCACTGGCATTCCTGGTCTTCTGGTCGTTGGCCGCGGTAGGGGCCTTTCTGGTGTTGCACGGGGGCCGCAGGCTGAAGGGCGGTACCCGCAACGCCTTCTGGGCCATCGTCAACGGGACAACCGCGCTGCTCGGCGCAACGATGATGAGCGCCGGCATCTACGCGACGTTCGTCGTCCTGTACGCGCGGTAGGTCGCCGCGCGCTGCCTATTGCAGGCAGCGATACCTATCCGGTATCCTTGGGCGTAACGTCGCCTGGCGGGGGAACTGAGTGTACTGGCTGATCCTGTCGGCGGCCCTCTGGATGCTGGCGTTTCCCCAGGCAGGGCTCGCCCAAACCAATGAGACCTGCCTGGCGTGTCACCAGGTAGAAGGTTCCAAGGTTCGCTTCCCTGGCGGCGGCGAGATAGACGTAACCGTGGACCCCAAGAAGTTCGCGGCATCGGTCCACGCGCCGCTGACCTGCGTCACCTGCCACACGGATCAGGGAGACTACCCCCACCGCCCGGTTGCCGCCAGGACGGCGCGGTCCTACCATGTCCTGGCCCAACAGATATGCGCCACGTGTCACGCCGACCAGGCGAAGGTCTTTGAGGCGAGCATCCACGGGCAGGGCCTGCGGATGGGGCTGGCCGACGTGCCGACCTGCACTTCGTGTCACACCGCCCACGCGGTCGTGCGCCCGAAGTCCGCGGCATTCCGTAACAACATCCCAGAAACGTGCGGGAACTGCCACGCGGACGCGGCCGTGATGGGCAGGTACGGCCTGCGGCCGGTCTACCAGGCGTACGTTGAGGAGTTCCACGGAGTCACCACGCGTCTCTATCGGTTGGCCACGCCACTGGCTCCGTCGCCGTCCGCGGTCTGCTACGACTGCCACACCGCGCATGCGGTCAGGCGGCCCACGGACCCGGCATCTCCGGTGGCGACGGCGAACGTCCTGGCGACCTGCCGGACCTGTCACAAGAATGCTGGGCGGTTCTTTGCCACGGCCTGGAACGAGCACCAGCCGCCGAGCATGCGTCACTCCCCTCTGGTGTACATGGTCCAGGTCTTCTACAAGATCCTCATCCCGGGCGTGGTGGGCCTGCTGGCGCTGCTGACGGCACTGGATCTCTGGTTTTGGGCCGTGACCCGATGGGGAGGCCGGGAGGTATGAAAGACGGCCGCGGGGATTCCGCGCTCGAACGCTTCTCCCTGGCGCAGCGCGTCGAGCACTTCCTGCTGCTCATCTCCTTCAATGCCCTGGTGATAACCGGGCTGCCGCAGAAGTACTCCAGCGTGGGGTGGGGCGAGCGGCTGATCGTGCTCTTCGGGGGTATTGACCAGACCCGGTTCATCCATCGGACATTCGCGGTCATATTGATTGCGCTGGGGTTCTACCACCTGGTTGTGGTCGTGGCCACGCGCAAGCGGCCTGTGCGCAGGCACGACATGAATCTGAGCATACGGGATATTCGGGATATGCTCGCCGACGTTCGGCTCCTGTCGGGCCGCAGCGAGGAGCGCCCGCGGTTCGGCCGGTTCGACTACAGGCAGAAGTTCGAATACTGGGCCGTGCTCTGGGGGACGGTGATCATGGCCGCCACCGGTCTGATCATGTGGTTCCCCTCAACCGTAACGCAGTGGCTGCCCGGTGTGGTTGTGCCTGCCGCCCGGGTCGCACACGGCGGAGAGGCCCTGTTGGCGATGCTGTCCGTCGTCCTGTGGCACTTCTACAATGCGCACTTCCGGCCGGACGTCTTCCCCATGGACCCGGCGATGTTTTCGGGCAAGATCACGCTTGAGCGGCTCCGGCACGAGCACCCCGAGGAGTTCGACGAGCTCCAGGAGATTGGGGCGCTGCCGGAAGGCCGCTTGCCTGAACCCGCGGACAGCCCGCCGGCGCCCGCTGGCCCCGGCCCCGCCTGACCCGCCCGATAGCCCCAAATCCCGGTTTGGCCCTAGGAGGAAATAGGGTATTGCCCGTATAACCCCGTAGGGTATCTGTCCGCTAGCATGTAATCCGAACGGCAACAATCACATGCCGTGCACCGCGGAGAGCCGGTGCACAACAAGGAGGTCACAGCGTGGCGAAGGTACCTGAGGAACAAGTCCAGGCGCCTCCGGTGATGGGGCGGCGCGCCTTTCTCCGGAAGGGGACCGCGGCCGCGGTGGCGGTCGGGACCGGGGGAGTCCTCGCGGGTACTCTGACCGGCAGGACCGTTCAGGCCCAGCCGTCTCTGCCGTCGGCGATCCGTGATCCCAAGCCGGGTGAGCACCAGCTCGTCCGGATGCAGCGGGAACTGCTTCGGGCGCTGGGCAAGCCCGTGGAGCGGCGCAACTGGGTCATGGTTGTGGACACCCGCCGGTGCATCGGCTGCGATGCGTGCACGGTGGCGTGCATGGCTGAGAACGGCCTGCCGCCTGGGGTGGCGTACAGGACCGTCCTCAAGATGGAGACCGGTACCTTTCCCCAGGTGGAGGGAGTCTACAAGCCCACCAACTGCCAGCAATGCGACAATCCTCCCTGTGTGAAGGCCGCCAACGCGGTCAGCCCCGGTGCCATTGCCAAGCGGCCCGATGGGATTGTGACCGTGGACTACGCCAAGTTCGGCCGCAGGGCATTCGAGGCCGCCCAGAAGGTCTGCCCTTACAAGGCGCTCTCGTTCGATGAGGGCAGGTACTGGACCGACGGCACCCCGGCGCTCCAGGCCTACGAGACGCGACCTCACGTCGAGTACGGCCGCTCCTGGACCCGCCTGGAAGGGGCCCTGCCGATTGGCGCCGGGCGGAAGTGCCACTTCTGCCTGCAGCGGATCGAGGCCGGGCTGCTGCCGGCGTGCGTCTCGTCTTGCGTCGGCGGGGCGGCCTATTTCGGCGATGCGAGCGACAAGGATGGCCTGGCCGCCGAGTTAGTCGGGCGCGACAAGCCGAAGCGCATCAACGAAGGCATGGGCACTCGGCCACGGGTCTACTACATCGGTGCCGCTGGACGGGCGACGATCTCGGTTCCCAGCACCGAATCCTGCAACGCCTGCCACGGGAAATAGGGAGGAAACGATGGCCAAGAAGCCGCATCAATCCAAGCCGACCGAGACGAAGCCGCGAAAGGTGAAGCACGATGCGGTGCTGAGCCGCCGGGGTGTGCTCACATCCGCCGCGTTGCTGGGAGGAACCGCGATATTCAGCCGGATACAGAAGACCCTCATGAACCCGCTGGCGGCCGAGGCCGGCGAGGGCGTTCCGTACAGCCTGGGCCGACCTGAGAACACGCTGTACACTGTCTGCCTCCAATGCAACACGGGGTGCGGGATCAAGGTCCGAATGGTCAAGGACGTTGCGGTCAAGATTGACGGCAACCCGCTGAGCCCCTGGACGATGAACCCGCACCTGCCGTACCGGACGCCTATCGCGGATCTTGCGTCGGTGGATGGTTCGATATGTCCCAAGGGCCAGTCCGGCATCCAGACCGCCTACGATCCCTACCGGCTCCGGAGCGTGCTCAAGCGCGCAGGCCCGCGTGGGTCGGGAAAGTGGATCACGGTTCCGTTTGAGCAGGCGATCAGCGAGATCGTGAACGGCGGCCGCCTCTTCTCGCACGTTCCCGGTGAGGAGAACCGGCACGTCGAGGGGTTCAAGGATGTCTGGGCCCTGCGCGACCCGGCGCTGGCGCGCACCATGGCGGCAGACGTAGCGGCCATTCGGGCCAAGCGAATGACCGTGGCCGAGTTCAAGCGCAAGCACGCGCATCACCTGCACGTTCTCATCAACCCGGACCACCCTGACCTCGGGCCCAAGAACAACCAGTTCGTCTACCTGCGGGGCCGTGAGAAGGGAGGCCGCGGCGATCTGGTCGCCCGCTTCGTGGACGGGGCATTCGGGTCCATCAACCGCCACGGCCACACCACGGTTTGTCAGGGGTCGCTTTATTTCGCCGGCAAGGCGATGAGCGAGCAGTACCAGGGCGGTCGGTGGACCGGCGGCCGCAAGTTCTACTGGCAGGCCGACCTGGAGAGCGCCGAATTCGTCATCTTCGTGGGCTCCAACGCGCTGGAGGGAGGGTATGGCCCGCCGTTGCGCGCCGCCAAGGTGACCGGTGCCATCGCATCAGGGCGAATGAAGATCGCAGTCCTCGACCCGCGCTTCTCGCCGCTGGCAGCCAAGGCATGGAAGTGGCTGCCCACCATCCCAGGCACCGACACGGCCGTGGCCATGGCAATGACGCGCTGGATCATCGAGGAGAAGCGCTACGACGCGCGCTATCTCACAAACGCTAACAGGGCCGCAGCATCTGCCGACGGCGAACCCACCTGGAGCAACGCACCCTGGCTGGTCAAGATCGATAGGGGGCAGCCCACTACCTTCCTGCGGGCCTCGGAGATCGGGCTGTCGGACCGCGACCTGTTTGTGGTCCTGCGGGACGGACGGCCAGTCGCGGTGGACCCGTACGATACGCGGACTCCTGTGGAGGGAGACCTGCTCGCGGACACCATGGTGGGATCGTTCCACGTCAAGACCTCGTTCCAGTTGCTCTACGACGAGTCCCGCAAGCGGACCATATCGGCCTGGGCCGCTCTGGCAGGAGCGAAGGCCGAGGACGTGGTCGCGCTGGCACGGGAGTTCACAAGTCACGGCAAGCGCGCCGTGGCGGACATCCACCGTGGCGTCAGTCAGCACACCAACGGCTTCTACAACAGCATGGCGTGGTTCTCCCTGAACATGCTGGTGGGGAACTACGACTGGCGGGGCGGCTCGGCCTGGGGGCAGACCTACAGCCAGACCGGCGCCACCGGCGCTCCGTTCCGCGTGGCGGCGCTCCATCCCGGGAGCACCACGCCCTTTGGTACCAGCATCATCCGCCACGACATCAACTACGAGGAGTCGACGTTGTTCAGTGGATATCCGGCCAAACGGCCGTGGTTCCCGCTGGCCAGCGACATCTACCAGGAGGTCGTTCCCTCGGCGGGAGATGCCTACCCCTATCCGATCAAGATACTCTATCTGCACATGGGCTCGCCGATCTACGCGCTGCCTTCCGGACACACCAACATCGAGATTCTTGCCGACGTAACCAAGGTGCCGCTGTTCATCGCGACGGACATCGTGGTGGGTACCACCACGATGTACTCCGACTACATCTTCCCCGACACCAGCTACCTCGAACGATGGGAGTTCCAAGGGAACCACCCGAACGTGCTGCCTCGCGTGCAGCCGATCTTCAGCCCGGTGATTGCGCCGCTGACGCGGACAGTGAGGGTTTTCGGAGAGGAGACTCCACTGTCCCACGAGGCCGTCTTGTTGGGCATCGCCGAGAAACTGGGCCTGCCCGGCTTCGGCAAGGACGGCTTCGGACCAGGGCAGGACTTCCTGCGGCCGGACGACTTCTACGTGCGGTTGGTGGCCAACGTGGCTTTTGGGACGAGAGCCGGTGACGAGGTGCCCGATGCGTCCCCGGAGGAGGAGCGCCTGTTCCTGGCGAGCCGGGCGCACCTGCCCAGGTCTGTCTTCGACCCCGAGCGCTGGAAGGTAGTATTGGGCACGCGCTGGTGGCGCAAAGTGGTCTACGTGCTCAACCGGGGAGGCCGGTTCGCCAACTACGAGGATTCCTTCGACGGCGACAAGCTGCGCGGTCACTACGGGACCCTGGTGAGTCTCTACTCCGAGAAGGTCGCAACCACGAAGAACCCCATGACCGGCAGGTCGCTGCCGGGTATAGCCACGTACCTTCCGATCGCCGACAGCCTCGGCCGGCCGATCCGTGATGACGCCCAGGTCTTTGACCTGCATCTGATCACCAACCGGACGATCAGGCAGACGAAGAGCCGCACCATCACCAACTACTGGCTGACCGCGCTCGAGCCCGAGAACTTCGTGGTGATGAACCCGAAGGACGCAGCGCAGAGGGGACTGAAGGACGGCCAACCCGTGAAGATCGTCTCCGCCACCAACCCCGAGGGCACCTGGCACCTCAAGAACGACAGGCACAAGCCCATGGTCGGGAAGCTGCAGGTCGGGGAGGGAATCCGGCCCGGGGTTGTTAGCTTCTCGCTCGGCTACGGCCACTGGGCGACCGGCGCATCCGACATAACGATCAACGGCCGCAGGATCGAGGGCGATCCGCGAAGGGCGACCGGCATCCACGCCAACGCCGCGATGCGCACCGACCCGCACATGCCCAACACGTGCCTGCAGGACATCGTTGGGGCGAGCGCGGTGTTCTATGACACAAAGGTGAAGGTAGTGCCTGCCTGAGCAAGCGACGGGGGGAACGACGGCGGGGCCGGGGCGCATGCCCCGGCCCGCCGGAAGCATCGCGCACGGCAAACGAGTAGTCGCGACATGCTAGGCCCTCGGGGTGATGGTGCATGGCCAGGAGCCCATTGCAGATTACCCGGCGATCGCTGGCCGACTACCTGCTTGGCGCGGGCCTGGCGGCCCTGGCCGGGACTGTCTTCTACCCAGTTCTGCGCTACTTGATTCCCCCGCCCGTCAAGGAGGTCACCGCAGGGAGCGTCGTCGCTGCCAAGGTGGGTGAGATGCAGCCCAACTCCGGCAAAGTCTTCCTGTTTGGCGGCAAGCCGGCCATCCTCGTGCGCACGCCCGAGGGCGCATACCGGGCATTCTCCGCCGTCTGCACGCACCTGTCCTGCACCGTGCAGTACCGCGCAGAGATAGGGCACATCTGGTGTGCCTGCCACGACGGGCACTTCGACCTCAACGGGCACGTACTCGCCGGGCCCCCGCCCCGGCCGCTCGCCGCCTTTGGCGTCACGGTCAAGGAAGACGACATCGTCGTGACCCGGCCGGCGTAGGCCAGCGATGAGTCTCGGCCCGTGGCTCGAAGAACGGCTCCGGTGGCGGGCCGCCGACCAGTTCCTGCGCCACAAGACGGTTCCCGTGGTCCGGCACGGGTACGTCTACTACTTCGGCGGGGTCACACTCTTCCTGTTCCTCATCCAGGTAGTCACCGGGCTGCTGCTGCTCATGTACTACAGGCCTACGGCCGACGCGGCGCACGATAGCGTCAGATTCATTATGGCGAGGGTGCAGTTTGGATGGCTGGTCCGCTCGGTGCACAGCTGGGCGGCCAACCTGATGGTCTTCTGGGTATTCGCCCACATGTTCGGGGCTTTCTTCCTGCGGGCCTACCGGCGGCCGCGGGAACTCACGTGGGTTTCGGGAGCGCTGCTCCTCTTCCTTACTCTGGCCTTCGGCTTCACCGGCTACCTGCTGCCGTGGAACACCCTTGCCTTCTTCGCCACCAAAGTAGGGACCGAGATCGTGGGCAGCGTCCCGCTGGTGGGGGAACCGCTGTTGGTGCTGTTGCGGGGAGGCGAGGACGTCACGGAAGCCACGCTGAGCCGCTTCTTCGGTATCCACGTGGCCATCCTGCCGGCGATCACCACCCTGGTGCTTGGCCTGCACCTGTTCCTGATCCAGCTGCACGGCATGAGCCAGCCGCAGGGGCGTGGCCCGGCGCGCGCCCTGCCGTTTGTGCCCGGGTTCGTACTCCGGGAGTCGATGGCGTGGCTGCTAGTCCTGGGCGCCTTGGCCGCGCTCGCCGTGCTGTTCCCCTGGCCGGTAGGGGAGAAAGCCGACCTGTTGGCCCCGGCGCCCGCCGGCATCAAGCCGGAGTGGTACTTCGTGTTCATGTTCCACACGCTGAAGCTGATCCCGGCCCACGTGCTCGGGCTGGAGGGGGAGCGGGTGGGCATCGTGGCGTTCATGCTCGCCGCGGTGGTGCTCCTGGCCGTGCCCTTCCTGGAGCGCGGGGAGCAGCCGACGCGGGCCGCCCGGATCGCCCGGGCGCTGGGCGTGCTGGCGGCATTGTATATCGTGGGGATGACCATCGTTGGATACCTCGCTCCGTAGGACCTCCCGTAGGACCTCACCGCCCGGACCGGCGGCATGGGCGCTGGCCGCGGCCGCCGCCGGGCTGTTGTGGCTGTCGCAGGCGGCAGGCGTCGCGGCGGGGCCGGCGCTGCCCCCGCAGGCGGTGGCGCCGCCGGATACCTGCGTTGAGTGCCACCGCGTCCTGGGCGGCCGCCTGGCCGAGCCCACCTTCAAGATCGCCGACGACATCCACGTGAAGCGGGGCTTCTCCTGTTCGGCGTGCCACGGCGGTGATCCTCGGGCCCCAGGGCTGGAGGCCATGGACCCGAAGCGTGGATTCGTGGGGAAGTTGAAGCCCGCGCAACTCCCATCGCTGTGCGGGCGCTGCCACAGCAGACCAGAGGTGATGCGCCGGTTCAACCCTGCGATTCCGACCGACGAGGTCGCGCGCTTCTTCACCAGCGTGCACGGTCGGAGGCTGATGCAGGGCGACCTGCGTGTGGCAACCTGCACCAGCTGCCACGGAGTGCATCCGATCCTGGCGGCTTCCGACAGCAGGTCACCGGTGTTCCCCGCCAATGTGCCGACCACCTGCGCGCGCTGCCACGCCGACGCGACCGCGATGAAGCCCTACGGCATTCCAGCGACCCAGCTCGCGGACTATCAGGCCAGCGTGCACGGCGAGGCCCTGCTCAAACGCGGCAGCAAGCAGGCGCCGGCCTGCAACGATTGCCACGGCAACCACGGCGCCGTGCCGCCCGGTGTAGACTCGGTGGCCAACGTGTGCGCGCAGTGCCACACGTCCCCGCGCGATCTGTTTGTGCGCAGTCCCCACCGGGCGGTGTTCGAGGCCGCGGGTCTCCCGCAGTGCACCGTCTGTCATGGGAACCACCGGATCCTCCGGCCCTCAGATGAAATGGTGGGGGCCAGCGCGCCGGCCGTCTGCGCCCGGTGCCACGCTGAAGGAAGCAAGGGGGGAATCGCCGCCAAGGCCATCCGGACGGCGCTCGATGATCTCAAGGCCAGCATGGCCGCTGCTGCCGAGATCGTCGCCCGTGCCGAGGACGCGGGCATGGACATGGCCGATGCCAAGCTGCCCCTGAGCGATGCCCAGACGCAACTCATCCTCGCGCGCAATCTGGTGCACAGCCTCTCTTTGCGGGAGGTGCGTTCTGCGGCAACCGAAGGCGCCGGCCTCAGCCGGAAGGCGACCGATCTTGGCCGGGCCGGCCTGGCCGAGATCGCATTCCGACGGCGCGGGCTGGTCCTGGCCCTGGCGGTGATCGCGGTGCTGCTGGCGGGGCTCTACCTCAAAACCAGAGCCACACCAGGACCGTGACGGAGCACGCAGGCGCGCTGCTCAGACGACTATTCTATCGTGCACGGCTGCCGTGCACAGACTGGAGGCCAACCATGCAGCGGTTCCGCAGATGGACTGAGGTCTTCGTGTCGATCGGGGTGGTGGTGACGCTCGCCTTGGCCGCTTCGCCGCCGGGAGGGGTGCTCAGATCGGCTGATGCCCAGGCATCGCCCGCGATCAAGGGCGCCGCGCTCTTCGCGTTTCCAGGCGACTGGTCGAAGATCCCTGCGGCGACCATTGCCGTGTTCTATCCAGGTCAGGTCTCGTGGCAGTTCCTCACGAGTGCGTCGCACAAAGGCAGCAAGGATGTGCTCGCCGGGACCACCTGCCAGACGTGCCACCAGGGTCAGGAGAAGGCTCTCGGAGAGAAACTGGTCAAGCCCGGGCGCCTGGAACCCGACCCGGTCATTGGCAAGCGCGGCTCCGTTGACGTGTCGGTCCGCGCCGCCTTCGACGACCAGTACCTTTACATGCGGTTCGAGTGGCGGGCGCCGCGGCCTGGGGCCAGCCACCTGCTGTGGCGCTTCGACGGGACACGGTGGGTGGAGTGGGGAGGTGAGAAACCCGAGGCTACCAAGGCGAACATCCCACCCAGCTACGAGGATCGGCTCGCGCTGATGATCACCGAGCGCAACGTGCCCGCGGCTGATGGTGCGCAGACAGGGTTCAACCAGGCCGGGTGTTTCATCGCCTGTCACAACAGCATGGAGAATATGCCTGCCAATGTCGCGGGGGATCGGGTGCGAACCCACCCGTACTTCGGCGGCGTGCTTCGAGCCTCGGACATGCGCCACTACCTCCTTCTCTCCCGGACCGTGGCCGACGAGACCGGAGGGTGGGACAAGGTCAAAACGCCAACTGAACTCGAACGGCTGAGGGCCGAGGGCTCGTTCCTCGACCTGTGGCAGTGGCGGGCCTACCGGTCGAGCCCGGTCGGATACGCGGGCGACGACTACGTGCTGGAGTACCGTCTTGCCGACGGCGGCCGCAGCTCATTCACGACCCCGGCGCGTCCCTCGTTCATGTACGACCAGGCCAAGACCGGATTCAGGGCGATCCCGGAAGCCCGATTCACCGATCTATTGCCGCAACTGCCGCTGGTGACGGACCGCAACGCGGTGCCGCTTGACCCCGCGATCCGGTTCACGGCCGGCGATCTCCTCCCGAGGAACGTCCTGCGCGTGCCAGATGGCAGCAGTGCAGACATCATGGCCAACGGATCCTGGGAGCAGGGCAAGTGGGTGGTCGATCTTCGCCGCAAGCTCGCCACCGGCAACCCCGAGGACAAGCCGTTCGGGGCCGGCAGGGTTGTTCGATTCAGCCTCGCGCTGTTTGATGACCACTCGGGGAACCGATACCACCTCGTCTCGTTCGTGCAGACACTCGGGTTGGGCGAGAAGACCACCGCGACCGTCCGCGCGGTTCGGATCGGGCGGTAGCAGGTTTCCGCCGCCCTCTGCGTGCTCATGACGGAGAGGCCGGGGCAAGCGCCCCGGCCTCTTACATGTCTCCCGGTTCTCCCGGCGCAATTGGCGCCGGGGCGAGAGCTTATCTCAACGCGTCCAGTGAATTCAGCACCACCTGCCGCACGAACCGCGGGTTGTGCACGCCCCAACTGCCGGCGCCCTCGACCAGCCAGAAGTTCCAGCCGGCACGGACAATGGGATCGCTGGTGGCGAAAGTCGGCCGGCCCGCGGCATCCCGCAGTTCCCCGAGCTGCGTTTGGATCTTGCGCCCACCGCTGAGCGTAAACTCGAGGCCCTGCTGACCGGCGACCTCGACCAGGGCCAGCGACGTGATGGCAGCCGGATCCAGGGTCACGGTATCGGTGAAGGCGTAGACCTTCGCATCCCATGCCCGGAAGCTCCGGATGCGATCCTTGCTGGCCATGATCTTGGCTTCAATCGCAGCCTCGAGTTCGTGGATGAGCGTCTTCGTCGGGTTCTGTACCCTGGCAGCATTCATGTCGGGGCCGTGGCAGCGGGAGCACACCGTCACGTCGGCCTTGAAAGTGTGCGGGGCTTTGCTCATCTTGACGTGGCACGTGACACAGGAGTCACCGGTGAAGGTCGCGTGCGGCGAGACGAAGTTGTTGCCGTAGTCCACGAAGAAGGCGTTCTTGCCCATGATGACGTCGGCCTGCGACGCCGTGTGGGGCGCCGTGTACCGACGTGGGTCCTCCTGGTTCCAGACGATGGCGCCGTTGCGCGAGTTGTGGCACAGCATGCACTGCGCGCCCGAGCCCACCCCGATCGCCCGGAATCCGGCCGGCAGAAGCGGTGTCGTCCCGGCCTGGCGCAGGCTGTAGTCCGCCTGGTGGCACGTCGTGCAGGTCTGCGGCCTGACGGAGAACCGGCTCAGGCCGATGCCGACCAGGTACTGAATGTCCGCAGGCGATCCGTCGGGTCGCGCGATCAGCCCAGGATTTCCCTTCTACATCTGGGGAAGCCACGCCAGGAATCCCTGCTCGGCGTGGCACCGGCCGCAGTGCGCCGCGGTTAGCCCGCGCCGGCCGTCGGCCGTGGCCTCGAGCGTTGGGCGCAGGCGGTTGGCGTGCTTCGACTTCGCCCACTGCGCCCTCTGGTCTGCCTGGGCACGCACCGTCGCCGCGCCGGTCCCGAACAGGAGCGCAATTGCCAGCGCGACGGCCCAGAACGAACTAAGCCTCACTGTGTACGGCATGGGACAATTCACCCCCATCTTGGCCCTGCTTTCCGTGGCGGATTCGCCGTGGGTTGGGTTCTACCTCCTTGGCTTGGATTTTGGATCCCCGGGAAGTGTCCCGGCCTTCAGCTCGTCGAGGTTGCTGAACCCGTCCTTGTCTGAGTCGAGTTTCTCGATGGCGCGGAAGGCCTTCTCGTCAACCGGCTTGCCGGCCGCCGTCTGTTGCAAGTCTTTGCCGTATGGGTTGAGGTCGGCCTTGGTCGGCGGCATCTTGCTGTGGCAGGTCAGGCAGTTGGCCTTGGCCAGGTCGGTGCCCTCCTTTGGGGCATAGAACTGCTTGAGCAACGCCAGGTCCGCCGGCTTGGCCGCTGCCCAGGTTACGACGGCGGCGACGCAGAGTACAGTCAAGATAATCAGGATCGTCCATCGCGGGGTTCGCATGTACGCTTCTCCTCCTGTGCAAGTTCAAGTCACGGGCTACTTCGGCGGCAGGCCGATCACGGTGACGAGTCCGGTCTTTGGGTCCGCGGCGTGGCACGAAGTGCAGGTGCCCTTGAACTTCGTGATGAAGGCGGCCGCGGCCAGGTGCCGCCTGTGCAGAACAGGCCCCAGGGGATCGGAGCGCCCCTGGGGTTTATGGCAGGCAAGGCACACGGCCACCGCGGGCGCGGGCAGCTGCGGATGGTTCTTGATGGTCTTGAGCGAGGCGTCCAGCGTGCGGGCCTTGCCAGGCGCGTGGCAGGCCCCGCAACCTGAGGGTCCTGCCGGGGCCGCGGCGGATTCCGGGGGTGGGGGAACCAGCGCAAAGGCCAGGGCCATGACGAACAGCACCGGTAGACGGATCCGCATGAACACCCTCCTGCGCGTGGCGTCGTTAGCGGCCGGTATTCTCCAAGCGCAGGGGAACTCAGCTGCGACGGCCTACTTGCCCAGCCTGTGGATGCCCCTGGCGACTCCTGCCGCCCAGGCCTGGGTGCGATCGGCGTGGCAGCGCAGGCAGGCGAACTCCAGCGTGTTCGAGCCCGCCCTGACGAAGCGGCCGTCGTCTGTGAACATCCGGGCCGCTGGATCCAGGTTGATCTTGAAGAGGTGGGAGGGGTCATCGGCCTCGTACTTGCTGCGGACGACGGCGTTCCGGCCGGTATTAGGCATGTGGCAGCCCGTGCATGTTAGCGCCGCGCGCTGGTGGCGGCTACCCCGAAACGCCGCGGCGGCCGCGGTGTGACACGCCTCACAGGTGCCCTTGGCTTTGACCTCACGGGCGCGCCGGTGCGGGTCGTGGCATGTAACGCAACTCAGCGCCTTGTGGGGGCTGGCCAGGAACTCCTGGTACTGCTCGCGGTGCTCCACAAAGCCCCCGGCGGCCGGGATCACGCCCATGTCTGTCCCGCGGCGGTGGCAGGTCCCGCACAGGGCCGCGCTGCGGTCGGTCTGGATGTTGGCCTTGCTGGGGGCCTTCGCGTGGACCTGGCCTCGCCCATGGCAGGCCTCGCACTGGATCCCGTCCAGCGCCCAGGTGCCTACGAAGCCGGGCTTGCGGTGCTGGTTCCCGACCGGGCTGTATCCTGTCGTGTGGCACTCGCCACAGTCGTAGCGCATCTTCTGGCCGGCGTTGTAGTTCGCCCAGGCCTGGGTCTCGAGGTTGAACTGGTTGCGGCCGCTGATCTTGCCGTCCGGGCTGCCCGTGATGATGTAGCCCTCCTGGTCCACGTAGCGGGCCTTCCAGCGGAAGCCGCCGATCACGTAGCGGATCTGGTCCCACGAGACGTAGCCGGGCTTGGGTATGCCCGCGGCGCGCGCCTCGGCCGCCGGCCGCAGCTTGGCCGGGTGGCCCGTGGTACGGAACGTATCGTAGATCTCCTGGTGACACCCGGCGCAGGTCTCTGAGCCGACATAGCCCGCGCCGAAATAGCCCGGGATGCGCTGCGCCTCCGCGGGGGACTGGGGTTTGGCCACGAGCAGCAGGCCCAGGAAGAGCACCCCGGCAACCAGGGAGACCAGTATGGATGCGCGACCGTACGTAGATACGTAGAGTGGAGGAGCTTCATGACCGACCCCCTGCGGGCATGGAGTGAACGACTCGACTTCTTGGTACTACTCCACCGGCCGGCTGATACCTGCTTTGCCGGCAGCCCCGGCGCAATCACTTCGGGCGGCTACTTGGGCTTGGACTTCGGGTCCCCCGGATGCGTGCCTGCCTTGATCTCGACGATGTTGCTGGCGCCGTCCTTGTCCGAGTCCAGCTTCTCTACGGCGAGCAGGATCTTGGCGTCCACGGCCTTGCCGGCCGCGGCTTTGGCCAGGTCTGCCCCATAGGGATTGAGATCGGTCTTGGTGGGCGGCATCTTGGAGTGGCAGACCAGGCACGGCAGGGCCTTGGCCAGGTCGGTGCCATCCTTGGGAGCGTAGGTCTGCTTGAACAGAACCGTGTCGGGTGCCTTGGCGCTTGCCCAGACCGCCACTCCGACGACCAGCATTGCTGCAACGCCGATCCAGACTACTCCTCTTCGCGCTCGCACTAGAACCCCCCCATAAGGCGCCTGATATGACAAGCAGGTTTGTCCTAGAGGATATGAGGCCGGAAGCCCGGGTGCAATACAGTCTTCCCCCGATGTGCGAAACCAGGAAGCGTGCCGCTCCGGCCCGGCCTGATGCCTGGCACCGGGACGCCGGCGCAAGAATCCACTCCACACCCGATGCCTCGCCCGTGGGGGGGTAGGGATAATGCAGGAGAAGATGGCGCCTACTGCACCCATGAAGCTTGCTATCTCGGGAAAGGGCGGGGTCGGCAAGACGACCCTGACTGCCCTGCTGGCCGTCTCCATGGCTGACCGCGGCTACCGAGTGACCGTCATTGACGCCGACCCGAATCCCACCCTGGCATCGGCCCTGGGGCTTCCTTCCCAACCGATTACGCCCCTTCTGGAGTTGCGCGAGGAGATCGAGCAGCGGGTCGGCGGCACCGACGGTTTCGTGCGGTTGAACCCGCGCGTGGATGATCTCGTGGATCGGGTCGCCGTGGTACACCGTGGCATCCGACTTGTCGTGGCAGGGGCCATCACCCGCGGCGGCGCCGGGTGCGCCTGCCCCCAGAGCGTGCTGCTGCGCCGGGTCATCGAATTCCTGGCCCTCGAGCGCGACCAGGCCCTCCTCGTTGACCTTGAGGCCGGCCTGGAGCACCTGGGCCGACGCAGCGCGCATGCGGCCGACGCCCTGCTCGTCGTGGTGGACCCCAGCCGGGCCAGCCTGGAGACCGCGTCCCGCATCAGGCGCCTGGCCGCGGACATCGGGGTCGCGCAGGTCCTGGGCGTGGCCAACAAGGTCCGGGGCTCTACCGACGAGGCCTACCTGGCCGCCCACCTGGACGGTCTCGAACTGATCGGAATGATTCCCTACAGCGAATCTCTGATGGAATCCGAACGCGCGGGAGAACAGGCATCGGCCGTAGATGGAGCCGCGGCCGGAGCGGTGGCACGGCTCGTAGACGCACTTGAAACCAGATTTCAGGGGAGGGTCAGGGAATGAGTGACACTGTCCAGCAGCGGGACCGAACGGATCCTGCCAGCGTGGAGATGCGGGCGCGCGCCAAGACCGAGAACATCGCCACGATCTGGGATCGCTACGCGGCTCTGGGCTCCCAATGTCGCGTGGGCGAACTGGGGATCTGCTGCACCATCTGCCATCTCGGTCCCTGCAACCTGGGACTTCCCGGCAGCAAGCGACCCCAGATAGGCGTCTGCGGCGCCAACATTGACACCGTGGCGGCCCGGCGGCTGGCCAGGGACATGGCCGCTGGATCGGCCGCGCACTCCGACCACGGACGGTCGGTGGCCCAGTTGCTGCGGATGACGGCCCGAGGGCAGGCGCCGGGGTACAGCATCAAGGACGAGGTCAAACTGCGCGCGCTGGCCGTTGAACTCGGGGTTGCCCTGGACGGCCGTAGTGCGGCCGCGATCGCCGAGGACGTGGCCCGGGTCTGCCTCTCGCAGTTCGGTCAGCAGGACGGTGAGTTGGCTTTCCTCGGGCGAGCGCCTGCCAAGCAGCAGGAGATCTGGCGCAAGCTCGGCGTTGCACCGCGGGGCGTGGACCGCGAGATCGTGGACGTCATGCACCGCACCAACATGGGAGTGGACACCGACTACCAGAGTCTCATCATGGGCGGGATCCGCAGCGCGCTGGCAGACGGGTGGGGAGGCTCGATGGTTGCCACCGACCTCCAAGATGTCCTCTTCGGGACCCCAAAGCCGGTGCGGGCCCAGGTGAACCTGGGCGTGCTGCGGGCCGACCAGGTCAACGTCTTGGTGCACGGCCACGAGCCGATGCTGGCAGAGGCCATCGTGGATGCCGCCGCTGATCCGGCACTGCTCGCGCGGGCCAAGGAGTTGGGCGCCTCGGGTATCAACGTGGCCGGGATATGCTGCACGGCCAACGAGGTTCTGATGCGCCGCGGCGTTCCGATAGCCGGCAACTTCCTGCAGCAGGAACTGGCGATGATGACCGGATCTGTGGATGCGTTTCTGGTGGATGTCCAGTGCATCATGCCCGGGCTGACCGAGGCGGCCTCCTGCTTCCACACGGAGATCATCGCAACCTCGGAGAAGGCCCGCATTCCGGGCACGAGACACGTGCCGTTTCACGAGGACCGGGCCGCCGCGTCCGCGCGCGAGATAGTCGGACGCGCGGTGGAGAACTTCGCACGCAGGGATCGGTCCAGGGTGGTCATCCCCGACCACAAGATGGATGTGGTTGCCGGGTTCACCACGGAATCCATAACCCACATGCTGGGAGGTACCTTCCGGGGCGGCTGGCGTCCCCTAAACGACGCGATCATCGCCGGCCGCATTCGGGGGGTCGTGGGCGTGGTGGGCTGCGACAGCCCGAAGCAGATCCAGGACCAGTGCCATCTCGATCTGGTTCACGAGCTGCTGCGGCACGACGTCCTGGTGGTCCAGACCGGTTGCTCTGCCATCGCCTGCGGTAAGGCCGGGTTCCTGCAGCCGGAGGCCGCCTTCAAGTACGCCGGCAAGGGCCTGCAGGAGATCTGCGAGACCGTGGGCATCCCACCTGTCCTGCACGCCGGGTCGTGCGTGGACAACAGCCGGATCCTCACCGCCTGCATCGAGATGGTCAAGGAGGGCGGCATCGGCCGCGATTTCTCCGAGTTGCCCGTGGCCGCCGCCGCGCCCGGCTGGTGGTCGGAGAAGGCGATAACGATCGGGTTCTACGCGGTCGCCTCCGGCATCCTCACCGTGCTGGGGTCGTCGCTGAACATTCTGGGGAGCGACGCGGTCACGCGCTTCGTGACCCAGGAGATCGAGGGAGTAACAGGTGGCCGGTTCGCGTTCGAGTCCGATCCGGTCAAGGGAGCGCAGCTCATCGTGGCCCACCTGGACAAGAAGCGAGAGGCCCTGAAACTGCGCCCGATGATGTACGAGGTCGTTGCGGTCGGGGCGTAGCCCTGTTCCGGTGAGACTGGACCGCCGGTCCATACACAGGTAGGAGGGAAGAAACCATGTCGCGCATCATCGCCACCGCTGCGATCAAAGGGGCGCACAAGTATGTGGGCGAGGCCGAGTCCAAACTCGTGGAGGCCATCGAGGCCAAGGGCGCCGGCCATCGCCTGGAGTTTCCCAACACCGCCTTCCACCTGCCGTTGATCCTGGCGCTGACCGGGATCAAGGTGAAGACGTTCGAGGACGCGTGGGAGCCGCTGCGCATCGCCCGGAACATGCTGCCGCCGGTTCCCACCGACAACATGTGGCTGCCCTACCTGGGAGGCGCGCTCGACGCGGGGGTTGCGACGCTGATGTCCCAGGAGATAATCGAGGCCCTCCGATACGCGAACGGCACGCAGCCCAACGGGGTGTTCCTGGGGTTCACCGACGACGCGATCCTCCGCACCCAGGGCATCAAGCTGGTGGACGGCCGAATGCCCGGGTTCGCCGCGTGCGTCGGGGCACTGCCCACCAACGAGGCGGCCGTGAAGCTCGCGCGCGAGTTGCAGGAGCGGAACATCCTGGTCTTCCTGGCCAGCAGCACGAACGGCCGCAGCATGGCGGAGCAGCTCGCCGAGGAAGGCGTTGAGATGTCTTGGGATACCTACCTGGTGCCCTACGGCCGGGAGACCAGCACCGCGGTCTACGCGCTGAACTTCGCGGCCCGAGCGGCGATGACGTTCGGGGGCCTGACCCCCGGCGACTACATCCGGGGCCGCCAGATCCTGCTCTACAACAAGGACCGTGTGTTTGCCTTCGTGCTCGCGCTGGGCGAGGTTGACGAAGAGAAGTACGCTACCGCCGCGGGCGCCATCAACTTCGGCTTTCCCGTCATCGCCGACACCGACATCCCACAGATACTACCCACCGGCATCTGCACCTATGAGCACGTGGTGAGCAACATCCCGCACGACCGCATGGTGGCCAAGGCGGTGGAGGTGCGGGGGCTGAAGCTGAAGATCACCAAGATCCCGATCCCGGTTTCCTACAGCGCCGCGTTCGAGGGCGAGCGTGTGCGCAAGGAGCAGCTCCACGTGGAGTTCGGCCGCCAGCTCTCGCCTGCGTTCGAGTTCCTGCGCGGGCGAGAACTGCACGAGGTCGAGGACGGGCGGATCGAGGTAATCGGACCCGACCTGGACACGGTCGAGCCCGGTGGGATCCTGCCTCTGGGCATATTGATTGACGTCGCAGGCCGCAAACTCCAGAAGGACTTCGAGCCGATCCTGGAGCGGCAGATTCACCGGCTCATAAACGGCGCGATGGGTGTGATGCACATAGGCCAGCGCGACATGCCGTGGATACGGGTAAGCAAGGATGCGGTGGCCGCCGGGTTCCGGCTCCGCCACTTCGGCGAGATCCTCCACGCCAAGTACCTGGAGGAGTTCCCGGCGCTCGTGGACAAGGTCGCGGTCACCGTCTACTCGGAGGCCGAGCAGATCACGCACATCATCGAGGAGGCCCGCAAGGTCTGGGACGAGCGCGACGCGCGCGTTGCCGGCATGACCGACGAGACCGTGGACGTCTTCTACTCCTGCACCCTGTGCCAGTCCTACGCGCCCAATCACGTCTGCGTCATCTCGCCCGAGCGGCTGGGGCTGTGCGGGGCCTACAACTGGCTCGACGGGAAGGCCAGCTACGAGATCAACTCCGCAGGTCCCAACCAGCCGATCGAGAAGGGCGCGTGCCTGGATGCCAACCTCGGGGTGTTCGAGGGCATCAACGCCTTCGTTCACAACAAGTCCAACAAGACCGTCGAGCAGGTGAGTCTCTACTCGATGATCCACTCGCCGATGACATCGTGCGGGTGTTTTGAGTGCATCATGGGCCTGGTGCCCGAGGCGAACGGGGTCATGATCGTCAACCGCGAGTTCAGCGGGATGACCCCGCTGGGCATGACCTTCAGCACCCTGGCAGGGATGGTCGGCGGAGGCATTCAGACCCCCGGTTTCCTGGGCGTGGGGCGCCTGTACATGGCCAGCCGCAAGTTCATCCCGGCCGACGGCGGGCTGCAACGCCTGGTGTGGATGCCCAAGGAGATGAAGGACGCGCTTCGCGAGAAACTCGAGATTCGGGCCAAAGATATCGGTGACGAAGGGTTCGTGGACAAGATCGCCGATGAGACCGTGGCAACGACGGCCGAGGAACTCGTGGCACATCTGGAGCGAGTGGGCCACCCGGCACTCCGGATGCCGGCGTTGCTCTAAGGGGATGAGAGATCATGCCGCTCACAGCGCTTGACATCTACAAGATCTTGCCCAAGACGAACTGCGGGGAGTGCGCGTTTCCTACCTGCCTGGCGTTCGCCATGCAGCTTGCCACCAAGAAGGTGGCCATTGACGCGTGCCCGTACGCCAGCGACGACGCCAAGGCCACGCTGGCAGGCGCGGCGGCGCCGCCCATCCGGCTGGTCAGCGTTGGGCCCGCGGAGCAGTGCATCGTCATGGGGAAGGAGACCGTGCTGTTCCGGCACGAGGAGACCTTCTACCACCCAACGGCCATCGCCGTGCGGGTGCGGACCGACCGCTCTCCGGAGGAGCTGCGCGCGGCCTTCGAGCGGGTCAAGGCGCTCCAGTTCGACCGCGTCGGTCAGGAGGTACGCGTCGAGCTGGTGGCGCTCGAGGACGCCGCCGGGGACCCCGGGCGGTTCGCGTCCGCGGCGGCGCTGGCGGCCGAGATGGGCCTCACGCTGGTCCTGGTGAGTTCCTCGACCGACGCCTTGAGCGCGGCCGCGTCGGCCGTCAAGCAGCACCGCCCGTTGCTCTACGCCGCGACAGCGGAGAACTGGGAGGCGATGGCGCGGCTGGCCAAGAGCTGCGGGTGCCCGCTGGCGGTGCGAGGGAAGGGCCTCGACGAGCTGGCCGACCTGACGGCGCGTATCGCCGCCGCAGGCGTCACCGACCTCGTAGTTGACAGCGGTGCCAGGACGGCCGCCGCGACGCTGCAGGACCTGACGCAGATCCGGCGCCTGGCGCTGCGCAAGACCTTCCGGCCGTTTGGGTATCCGGCGATGGCGTTCGCGACTGCGGGCAATCCGCTGGACCAGACGGTGCAGGCGGCCGCGTACATCGCCAAGTACGCTGCTCTGGTCGTGACCGATGAGCTGGAGCCATGGCAGGCGCTGGCGCTGGTAACCGCCCGCCAGAACATCTACACCGATCCTCAGAAGCCGATCCAGGTGGAGTCCGGGATCCACACCGTCGGGGCGCCCGATGAAACCTCGCCGGTGCTGGTGACGACCAACTTCTCGCTTACGTACTTCACCGTGGAAGCCGATACTGAGGCCAGCCGGACCCCGGCCTGGGTGGTCGTGGTCAACACCGAAGGCATGTCCGTGATGACCGCCTGGGCCGCGGACAAGTTCAACGCGGAGACCATCGCCAAGACAGTCGGGGAGTCGCAAATCGCCGAGCGCGTCGGCCACCGCCGCATGGTCATTCCCGGCGGCATAGCCGCCCTCAGCGGGAAACTGGAGGAGCTCTGCGGCTGGCAGGTCCTGGTGGGGCCGCGCGAGTCCGCGGGTATTCCGGCCTTCATGCGCACGCAGTGGAAGCAGGCGAGCGCCGCGGCCAGCAGTTGAGGAGCCGTGAGGAAGTGGTGGGGTAGTGGCGGGACCGACCGTCAGGTTCCAACCGGATGCGCGGACCGTCGCGGCCGAGGCAGGGCAGACCCTCCTGGACGCGGCCTTCGCGGCTGGGATCCCGCTGAACAGCGTCTGCGGCGGGCGCGGCATCTGCGGGAGGTGCCGGGTTCGGATCGTCGCCGGCGAGGCGGAGGTGGACGAGGGTGGCAGGGTCCCGGGCGGGGGGGAGATCCTGGCCTGCCTGAGCCACGTGACCGGCGACGTCACCGTGGACGTCTCCGAACTCTCACGGCTGGAAGGCGAGCAGATCCTCACCGGGGCGGAGCGAAATGGTCCGTTCATGCCGATTCCCGAGGAGGCCGTGGGCGAGCGCCCGGTCGCCGCGGTCCAGCCCGCCGGGGATCCGCTAGTGTTTGCCCTTGCCCTGCAGCTTCCGCAGCCGACGATTCACGACTGCCTGAGTGACCTCAACCGCCTGACCCGTGAACTACGCCGGGAGGGCGGCATCCAAGACCTCATGGTTCCCCTGGACGTTCTCCGCACGGCGCCGCAGGTACTGCGCGACGCCAACTGGGAGGTCACCGCGGTGCTCGCGCGCACAAACGGCGCGCACGAGCTCGTCGCGCTCCGGCCAGGTGCGACCACGTCCGGGTTGTACGGCGCGGCCGTGGACGTGGGCACGACGACCATCGTTGTGCACCTGGTGGACCTGGCGAGCGGTGCCACCCTGGGCGCGGCCGCCGCGCTCAACCGGCAGGCCACCTACGGGGATGACGTGATCTCGCGCATCATTCACGCCGGTGAACCCGGCGGACTCGACAGGCTGCGGGACGCTGCCCTGGGCGTTACCAACGTCCTGATCGGCGGGCTCGCGCAGGCGCACGGCGTGGCCCGGGACGACATCGTCGGCGCGGTGCTGGCGGGCAACACCACCATGCTACACCTCTTCCTGGGGCTTCCTCCGGCCGAGATACGCCGGGAGCCCTACATCCCGGTGATCTCCATGCCTCCGGCCTACCGGGCCGGAGAGGTGGGGCTGCGCGTGAACCACCACGCAATGGTGGCCTGGATGCCCGGGGTCAGCAGCTATGTCGGCGGGGACATCACCGCCGACGTGCTGGCCGCGGGCATGGATGGCACCGAAGAGCTCTCCATGCTCATTGACGTGGGTACCAACGGCGAGACGGTGATCGGAAACCGCGACTTCCTGGTGTGCTGCGCGTGCTCCGCAGGCCCGGCGTTCGAGGGAGGCGGCATCACCTGGGGGATGCGTGCGGCCCTGGGAGCGGTGCAGCGTGTCAAGGTCGGCCCTGACGGAGGGCTCACCTGGGTAACCATCGGAGGCGGAAGGCCCCGGGGCATCTGCGGTTCCGGACTGGTTGACCTGCTGGCGGAACTGCTGCTGGCCGGATACCTGGACCGCGCGGGCCGGCTGCGGCCCGACGCGCCTGTCGTCAGGGAAGGTCCGGACGGTCTCGAGGCGGTGGTCGTGCCCTCCGGGGAAAGCGCGGCAGGCCGCGACATCGTCTTGACCTCGGCGGACATTGAGAACCTCCTGAGGGCAAAGGCGGCCGTCTACGCTGGCGGCGCCCTTCTTACACGGCGGCTAGGCATTGACATCCGCGACATCCAACGCATCTACGTCGCCGGCGGCTTCGGGACTTACCTGGACATCCCCAAGGCCATATTGATCGGCCTCCTCCCCGACGTGCCGGTGGAGCGGATCACCTTCATCGGCAACGGATCGGTGACAGGCGCCAAGATGGCCCTGCTCTCGCATGAAGCCTGGCGCCGGGCCGCCGAGGTGGCGCAGAAGATGACCTATCGGGAGCTCAGCACCGACACCGGCTTCATGGAGGAGTATGTCTCGGCCACGTTCCTCCCACACACCGACTGCGCCCGGTTCCCGCGCGCGTGCGCGCAACTGGGCAGGCAGGACTGAGGAGGGAGTGAAGGTGCCGTTCGTGGTGGCGGTGGCCGGCAAGGGGGGAACAGGCAAGACCACCATGGCCGGGCTCATCGTCCGTTCCCTGCGCCGTTTGGGCAAGACCCCGATCCTGGCAGTGGATGCGGATCCCAACACGAACCTGGACGCGGCGTTGGGGCTGCGGCCGGACCGTGCGATCTCGGACGTCCTGCAAGAGACGCGGGGCATGCGGGATGTTCCGGTCACGGTCCCGCGTGCGATGTATCTCGAGTACCATCTCGAAGACTGCCTGGCTGAGGGCCAGGGCGTTGACCTGATCGTAATGGGTAGACCGGAAGGAGCCGGCTGCTACTGCGCGGCCAACCACCTGCTGCGCGAACACCTGGACCGCCTTATGGGCAGTTACCCCTTCGTGGTGATGGACAACGAAGCAGGGATGGAGCACATCAGCCGGCGGACCACGCGCGACGTCGGGCTGCTGCTGATCGTGAGCGACCCCAGCATGGCCGGAATCAAAGCGGCGCGGCGCATTCAGGACCTCGTGCGGGGACTCGGCCTCTCGGTCGGGGAGATCGCGTTGGTGATCAACCGGGCCAGTGAGATCCCATCCGCGGTAGAGCGCGTCTTCGGCGAGGGCGGTATCCGCGTTGCCGGTGTGGTGCCCGAGGACCCGCTGGTGGCCGCCTACGAACTGGAAGGACGGCCGATGCTGGAACTTCCCGACGACTCCCCGGCAGCGCGTGCCGTGACGGAGATGCTGGCGGCGGTAGGGCCGCTGGCACCGGTGCGAGCATGAGCATCTATCAGGGGACCTACGACGGCCTGCGCGCCAAGATCGGCGCGCAGCCCCTCAACCCGCTCGTCACCCGCAGCGGTGCGACGCTGCTCGGTCCGGACCGGATCGGGCTGCGCTGCGTCGGGCGCGACTACACGGTTGCGTATCCGGAGGGTGTTGTGCTGGACGCCGAGGGCCAACCGGCCGAGGTAAGCGTGGCCATCCTACTGCTGCTCTACCTACTGGAGTCCACCGGCAGCCCTCGCGAGGGCCGGTGGATCTCGTTCGAGCAGCTTCCCGGCGGAGCAGGGTATCTGGCCTCGTTTCGCGGCCGGGTCGTGGCACCGATCCTCAAGGCCTTTGGTCCAGACCCTGCGCTCCTGCTGGAGGCAGGCAGGAAACTGGACGGCGAGCCGCTCGACCAGGGCGACGTATCGCTGTGCATACCGGCGCTCCCGCGGGTACCGGTGGCCTACCTGATGTGGAAAGGCGATGAGGAGTTTGCGCCCAGCGTTTCGGTGGTGTTCGACGCTTCGGTCCAGGGATACCTGGATGCCGAGGTGGTGACCGCGCTGGCAGAGCTGACGACCCGGCGGCTGGTGGCTGCCGCCAACCGTATACGCAAGGAGGGGTGATCAGGTGACCGTTGAGCTGGTGAGAGAAACCTGGCCTGGCAAGGTATTTGCCGTTACAATCGGCGCCACGGCTTCGGAGGGCGGAACGCGCGCCCGTACGGTGACCGTGGGCGGGCACGCAGCGCTGCCGTTCCTTCCGGGGGATGCTCCCAGCCCCAACCCCCCGGTGGTGGCGATGGAGGTTCTGGACGCGGTGCCCCAGGACTGGCCCGACGCTCTCCGGAAGCAACTGGGTGACGTCTCGGGCTCGCCCGCGGATTGGGCGCGCAAGTGCGTCGAGGCCTACGGGGCGGAGCTGATCTGCCTGCGCCTCAACAGCCCTCATCCCGACTGGACGGACGCCTCGCCGGACGCGGCGGTGGCCACGGTGCGGTCGGTTCTGGAAGCCGTACCCGTGCCCCTGATCATCCTGGGATGCGGCCATGCCGACAAGGACAATGAGGTCTGGCCGCGCGTCACGGAGGCAACGAAGGGAGAGCGTTGCCTGATCGGTGTGGCCACGCCCGAGAACTACAAGACGCTGGTGGTCTCCTGTCTGGCAGACGGCCACTCGGTCTTGGCCGAATCCCCGATTGACGTCAACATCCAGAAGCAGCTAAACATCCTCATCACCGAGATGGGGATCTCCCCCGGCCGTATCGTGCTTCACCCGGGGAACGCGTCGCTGGGCTACGGCCTGGAGTACGAGTACTCGATCATGGAGCGGATCCGCATAGCCGGTCTGCAGGGCGACAAGATGCTGGCGCAGCCGATGCTCACCCTCTCGGCCGAGGAATCCTGGAAGGCCAAGGAGGCCAAGCTGCCTGAAGCCGCGCAGCCGGTATGGGGTTCGGAGTCATGGCGCGGGCCGGCCTGGGAGGCGATTACCGCAACCTCTTTCCTGCATGCCGGGGCCGATATCCTGGTCATGATGCACCCTGAGGCGGCGGCTGCCGCCAGGCGGGCGATCGCCGACCTGAGCGCGGCCGCGGCGACCGCATAGGAGGAAGCAGATGTTCATCATAGGTGAGCGGATCAACGGCATGTTCCGGTCGGTGGCCCGTGCGATACGGGATCGTGACAAGGACGCGATAGTGGATCTGGCCAGGAAGCAGGTGAGCGCCGGGGCCAGCGCCCTGGACCTCAACACCGGTCCGACAGGGGACGACCCGGCCGAGGTCATGACCTGGCTGGTGCAGACCGTCCAGGATGCGGTGGACGTGCCGCTGTCCCTGGATAGCCCCAAGCCGGCCGTGATAGCAGCGGGGCTGCGGGCCTGCCGGGGCTACGCCGTCATCAACTCCACGACGGGCGCCGCGGAGAAGCTCGACGCACTGCTCCCGCTGGCGGTGGAGTTCAACGCCGGGCTGATCGGGCTGACCATAGACGAGCGCGGCATCCCGCGCAACGCCCAGGCACGGGCCGAGATCGCGCTGACGATCGTGGCCCGCGCCATGGAGGCCGGCCTGCCGACCGACCGGCTGTACCTTGATCCCATAGTGCTGCCGGTCAGCGCCGCGCAGGCGCAGGGCCCCGAGGCACTGGGGGCAATCCCGTCGTTCCGGGCCCTGTGCGAGCCCTCCCCGCACATCATGGTGGGGCTAAGCAACGTCTCACAGGGTGCGCCCAATCGCAGTCTCATCAACCGCACGTTCCTCACGATGGCCATGGCCATGGGTCTGGACGGAGCCATCCTGGATCCGCTGGACCAGGAACTGATGGACGCGTTGCGGACGGCCAGCGTGCTTCTCAACAGGGAGATCTACTGCGACAACTACCTTCAAGTGAGGACGGCATAGCGGTCGGGTGTGGGAATGAACATCGAGGAGTCACTCGCCTACCTAAACGGGCTGATCGCCGGAAGGCCGGCCCCGCCGGCGCCGTATCTGCCCATCAAGATGGACCGCATGCGGCATCTCTGCGGCCTTCTCGGCAATCCCGAGCAGGGATTCCCGGCGGTGCTCGTCGCCGGGACCAAGGGCAAGGGATCCACCGCGGCGATGATCGCCTCGATGGCGCAGGCCGCCGGCCACCGGGTGGGTCTCTACACCAAGCCGCACCTCGTGGATTTCCGAGAGCGGATGCGGATCAACGGGGAGTTGATCTCGCCGAAAGAACTGTCCCTCCTTGTGGGCGAGGCGCGCGATGCGATCGTCCAGGGAAAGGGCGGGCCGGGTTGGCCCCCGACTTACTTCGAGGTTTCGGCCGCGGTCGCGTTCATGTACTTCGCACGAGGGGCGGTGGATCTCGCCGTCGTAGAGGTCGGCATCGGCGGGCGTCTGGACGCCACCAACGTGGTGAACCCAATCGTCTCGGTCATCGCCACCGTTGGGTACGACCACACCGACCTGCTAGGCAACAGTCTTCGTCGCATCGCCGAGGAAGACACCGGCATCATCAGGCCGGGCGGCCTGGCGGTAACCGTGCCCCAGCCCGCAGCGGCATCCGAGGTGATTGAGGCGGCAGCGGCATCCAATGGGGCCACGCTGATCAGGGTAGGCCGTGAGATCCGTTACCGGACGCTGCGGTCCAATCTGGGAGGGATCCGCGTCACCGTGTGCGGGCAGCGGCGTTCCTACCGGGACCTGACAGTGCCCCTGATGGGACGGCATCAGGCCCTCAACGCCGCCACCGCCATCGGGGCGGTTGAGGCCCTGGAAGCCGCGGGGTTCGCGGTGCCTGAGGAGGCGGTGCGGGCAGGCCTTTCCGGTCTGCGCTGGCCTGCTCGAATAGAGGTTGTCCGTGACTGCTGTCCCACCCTGATCGTGGATGTGGCCCACAACGCCGTCTCGTTCCAGGCGCTGCGCAACGTGCTGGACGAGGTATTCCCAGGGCGCCGCGTCACTTTGGTGATCGGGGTGCTGGGCAACAAGGACCTGGCAGGCATCGCCCGCATCATCGCCCCCCGGGCCTCGGTTGTGATTGCGACCAGGGCCGATGACGACCGTGCGCTGCCGCCAGCCGACGTGGCGATCGCGTTCTGTCCGGGGGTTGCCGACATCCGGATCGTCGAGGACCCGGTGGATGCTCTCGAGTGCGCGCTCGATGCCGCGTCCCCTGAGGATGTTGTCTGCGTGACAGGCTCGTTCCATGTGGCCGGTCCGGTGCTCGCCCACCTGGCCGCCGCCCCTGCGCTCCAGGCGAGATAGGAGGGCGCCATGATCGTAGCCGAGCAGAAGCCCCTGGAGGCCGTTCTCAGGATGATGGCGCCTTACCATCGGGTGCTGGTGGTCGGTTGCGCAAGTTGCGTGTCGGTCTGCCTCGCCGGCGGGGAGCGGGAGGTGGCCGTCCTCAGCTCGCTGGCCCGGCTGGCACGCGGTGCGCGTGACGAGTCCATCGAGATAGCCGAGGCAACCGTGCACCGTCAGTGCGACAAGGAGTTCCTCCTGCCGCTGGCTTCCCACGTAGAGGCGGTCGAGGCGGTCTTCTCGCTGGGGTGCGGGTGCGGCGTGCAGTTGATGGCGGAGACCTTCCCCGATCGCCGCGTGTTCCCGCTTCTGGACACCAAGTTCATGGGGATCACCCTCCAGCCCGGGGTGTGGGCCGAGCGGTGCCGCGGGTGCGGCGAGTGTATTCTCGACCGGACCGGCGGCATCTGTCCGATCGCGCGCTGCTCGAAGGGTTTGCTCAATGGACCCTGCGGCGGATACCGCGACGGCAAGTGCGAGGTGGATATCGCAGTGGACTGCGCGTGGCTGCTCATCTTCAACCGGCTTCAGGCACTGGGGGAGCTGGAGTCCCTCCGAGCCATCATGGAACCCAAGGACTGGTCAGGAGCCGCGGTCGGCCGGCCGCGGCAGGTCGTGCGAGAAGACGTCAAAGCACCCATCGAGGAGGTAACCGCATGAGCAGCAAGATCAAGAGCGACCTCGACATTGCCCAGGAGGCCAAGCTCCTTCCAGTGATGGAGATCGCCGGGCGCCTCGGACTTGCCGAGGACGACCTCGACATGTACGGGAAGTACAAGGCCAAGATACACCTGGACGTGATGGAACGCCTGGCCGACCGGCCCAGCGGCAAGTACGTCATGGTTACCGCCATCACCCCGACTCCGCTGGGCGAGGGCAAGACCACGACCGCGGTCGGCCTGGGCATGGCCCTGAACAAGCTGGGCCACAAGACCATCAACACCCTCAGGCAGCCCTCGATGGGCCCCACCTTCGGCATCAAGGGCGGCGCCGCCGGCGGCGGCTACTCGCAGGCGATCCCCATGGAGGACTTCAACCTCCACTTCACCGGCGACATCCACGCGGTCGGCGTCGCACACAACCTGCTGGCGGCAATGATTGACAACCACATCATGCAGGGCAACGAACTGCGCATTGACCCTTACTCGATCACCTGGCCGCGGGTGATGGACATCAGCGACCGGGCGCTGCGCAACATCGTAATCGGCCTGGGCACCAAGGATGACGGCCGGCCCCGCGCGACCGGGTTCGACATCACGGTGGCCTCAGAGGTAATGGCGATCCTGGCGCTGGCCAGCGACCTGCGCGACCTGCGGGCCCGCCTGGGCCGGATCGTCATAGGAACCAACGAGGACGGCTACCCTGTGACGGCCGAGGACCTCAAGGCCGCGGGCGCCATGGCGGTCCTGCTCAAGGACGCGCTGATGCCGACGCTGATCCAGACCCTGGAGAACACCCCGGTCATCGTGCACGCCGGGCCGTTCGCCAACATCGCCCACGGCAACAACTCCATCGTGGCAGACAAGATCGCGGTCAAGTTGGCTGACTACGTCGTGACCGAGAGCGGGTTCGGGGCGGACATAGGCGCCGAGAAGATGCTCAACGTGAAGTGCCGGTACAGCGGGCTGAAGCTCAACGCCGCGGTCGTGGTGGCGACGATAAGGGCCCTGAAGATGCACGGAGGGGTGGGCCGGGTTGTTCCCGGCCGGCCGCTTCCTCCCGAGCTGGTCAGCGAGAACGTCGAGGCGGTCGCGCGTGGCTGCGAGAATCTCCAGAAGCACATCGAAAACATGCGGCTACATGGCCTGCCGGTGGTCGTGGCCATCAACCTGTTCCCCACCGACACCGAGCGCGAGATCGCAGCGGTCCGCAAGGCCTCTCTGGCCGCCGGCGCAGCGGATGCCGTCACCAGCGAACACCACGCCCGGGGCGGTGCAGGCGCGCTGGAACTGGCCAAGGCCGTGGTCAAGGCCGTCGGGGAGTCCAGCCACATGCAGTTCCTGTACCCGCTGGAGATGCCGATCCGCGAGAAGATCGAGACCATCGCCACCAAGATCTACGGTGCCGACGGCGTGGACTTCGAGCCGGCCGCGGAGGCCAAGATCAAGCTCTACACCAAGCTGGGCTACGACAAACTGCCCATCTGCATGGCCAAGTCGCACCTCTCGCTCTCGGACAACCCTGCGCTCAAGAACCGGCCCCGGGGCTTCCGCGTGACGGTGCGCGACATCCGCGCCTCGGTGGGCGCCGGATTCCTCTATCCGTTGTGCGGGCAGATGCGCACCATGCCGGGCCTGCCCAAGGCCCCGGCGGCCAACAAGGTGGACATAGACCTGGAGACAGGGAAGGTGGTGGGGCTGTTCTGACCCATGCCCGCACCGCGTTGGTGGTGGGGGCCGGACCCGCCGGCCTGACGGCAGCGCAGGCCCTGGCCGCCAGGGGGATTCCTGTGCTTGTGGCCGAGCAAGGGCCGGTGATCGGCGGATGGGCGGCCTGCTATGCCTGCAAGGCCGCAACCGACTGCAGCCTGTGCGGGGTCTGCCTGGCAGCCCGGGCCAGCCGGACGATGCAACCCGGCGCCGGCGTAACGCTGCGGGTGGACACGCAGGTTCTGGGGATCGAGGGCGGGCCAGGCGGCTTCAACGTTCGCCTGGCCCGCGGGCCCCGGGGCGTGGACATATCACGCTGCACCGGGTGCGGCCGCTGTGCCGATGTGTGCCCGGCAGCCGCGATTGCCCAGCCCCACCCCCAGGCACTGCCGCTGGCCTATGTCCTGGACAGAGGGGCGTGCCTGCGCACAAGGGGTGAGGACTGCGTGGCCTGCAGGGACGCATGTCCCTTCGGTGCGGTCAGGTTGGATGACGCGCCGGGCGAGGAGGCGGTCAAGGCGGACGTGGTGGTCCTAGCCACCGGGTTTGCGCCGTTTCCGGCGGAGCGCAAGGGCCAGTTCGGCTACGGTCGCCTTCCTGGTGTCATCACCACCATGGATCTCGAGAGGGGTCTGTGGCAGCACGGACCGGACTATCTATCGCATCTAATGCCCGGCAGTCGGCGGGTGGCGTTCGTGCACTGCGTCGGCTCCAGGGACCTGGCCGCCGGCAGGGGCTGGTGCTCGCAGGTCTGCTGCCCTACCGCGCTGCGCTTGGCCGGCCGCATGGTACGCGAACTCCCGGGTCTGGAGGTCACCCTCTTCTTCATGGACCTGCAGCGGTGCGCCCCGGGGATCGCGCGCCTGTTCAGTGACCTGCCGCCGGAGATCCGCCTAGTACGTGGCATCCCGGGCGAGGTGATCTCGGAGCCCGGGGGGCTGCTTCTGACGTTCGAGGACGTCGCCGCTGCTGCCAGAAGCCAGGAACTGTTCGACCTGGTGGTGCTGGCCGTGGGCATGGATGCTCCCGCATCTGCCGCGGGAGTGCGGTCGTCAGCGAGTGGCTTCGTTTCTGACCTTCCGCCAGGGATCGTGGCTGCGGGCGCCGCTGGGGGTCCGGTCAGCATCCCCGAGGCCGTGGGCGAGGGCCTGAGGGCCGCTGGCGCAGCCCTGCGTGTCCTGGAGGGCCTGTCGTGAACGATTCGGGAACGGCCCTGGTAGTCTGTACCTGCGGCGGAACTCTGTGCGACCGCCTCGACACCGAGCGCATCGCCGCGGCGCCTGGCTTCGTGTCGTCGCTGGTCAGCCTCGATCTCTGCCTGCCCGCGGGCCGCGCGCGGGCCTCGGGCTGGCTTCGCGAGACCGCATCCAGCGGCCTTGTGGTGGCGGCGTGCGGTATCCCTGCGGCAGTACAGGCGGTCGCCGAGGTGTCCGAGGCCGCTGGGGTCGCAGGGCACCGTACAGGCCTGGTGGATCTGCGGGAAGGGTGTGCCTGGGTCCATCCCTGGCCTGATCAGGCCACTGCCAAGGCCCTCAGGATGGTGGCTTCGGCTGCGGCCGGCATCACCGAGAGCATGCCTCCGGTACCCGATGCCGAGGTGAGGCCCTCCGGGCGGGTGCTCGTCGTAGGAACCGGCCCGGGCGCGGTGGCCGCAGCCGCCCGCCTTGAGGACCTGGGCTGCGAGGCGATGCTCGCCGGTGGAACGGTGGAGCGGCTCGAGGGGCAGGCCGGTGAGTTCAGGGTCAGGATACGAACCGATCAGGGCGTCGAGTGTCACGCGGTCGGCGCAGTGATCGCAGCAGGCGATGCCCGCGAGTGTGCGCCCGCGGCCCAGGCAGGCCAGAGGGTGGCCTTCCTGCTGGAGGGCGATCCCTGGCCTTCGGTTGCCGAGTCCACGCTCTCGGCGGCCCTGCACCTGGCACGGGACTGCGGGTGCCGCGTGCTGGTGTTCTTCCGCGACATGGGAGTTGCCGGGCCCGGGTTGGAGGAGCTCTACCGGGAGGCGCGCGGCTGTGGAGTCACGTTCATCCGGACGGAATCCGGACCTCCTGGGATGGTTGAAGAAGGTGGTGGGTGCGTACTCACGCTGGAGGTGCCCGGACTGGGATCTGTCACCGAGACCGTTGACGTGCTCGTCAGCGGCGCCACCGCCGCGCAGCAGGGCACGCGGGGTCTGGCCGAAGTTCTGGGCGTGGCTCCCCGCAAGGGGGGCTGGGCGCCCAGGGAGCGCGCTCTTCTGGAGCCCGTTGCGACCGAACGCAACGGCGTTTTCCTCATCGGACCGGCCCGGGGCCCGTACACCACCGACCAGGCAGTTCGCCAAGGAGAGGCCGCGGCAATGGCCGCGCTCTCGGTGGCCGCGCCGGGTGTGATGACGGTCTCTGCTCGGGCATCGGTGGACACCGAGCGGTGCGCCTTCTGCCTGACCTGTCTGCGCGTCTGTCCCCACCAGGCGGTGACCACCGGCCTGGGTCAGACCGTGCGGGTGCTTCCCGCTGCCTGCCAGGGGTGCGGCGTGTGCGCGGCGGCCTGCCCTGCCGGCGCGATCCAGATCACGGAGAGCCCCAACCGCCGGCTCCTGGCGGAGATAGACGCGCTCATGGCCGGGCCTCCGCTGGGCGGCCGCCCGGTTGTCGTCTATGCCTGCGCAAACTCTGCCTCCCCAGCCCTACAGGCGCTGGGCAGGCTGCGAATGTCATACCCGGCTCAGGTCCTGGTGGTGCCTGTGCCCTGCCTGGGCCGCCTGGAGCCGGTTCACTGCGTGCGGCCGCTGGCTGCGGGCGCATGCAGGGTCCTCCTCTGCGGCTGCTACGACCGGAGTTGCGAGCACCTGGTCGGGCCTGCCACGGCCCGCAGGATGGTGGAGCGCGCCTCCGCGCTGGCAGGCACGCTGGGTCTGGATCCCGAGGCAATCCATGTGGCGTCCCTGGCTCCAGTTGACTGGCACAAACTCGGCCAGATTCTGCTCGCCAGTTGCGACAACAGGCGCCAGGAGAGCGGGGAAGCATCCGAGGTGACGGCGCATGCTACCGCGTGAGGCGCAGGCGCTTCCCGCCAGAATGGACCCTGCCTGGGCGACGGTCATCGCGGCTGCCAGTCGGGAGCGCGTGGGGCTCTGCTTCGGCTGTGGCATCTGCACCGGAAGTTGCCCCCTGGCTCCGGCGATGGACATGCTGCCGAGCCGCCTAATGAAGGCGGTCCAGCTCGGGCTTCGGGAGCGGGTCCTTGGGGCCACCGCGCCGTACCTCTGCGTCGGCTGCGAGACCTGTGCCGTCAGGTGCCCGAACGGGATAGACATCGCCCGGGTGATGGACGCGGTGCGCCAGGCAGGCATTGCCAGGGGTGGTCCGGTTCCCAGGGTGGACATCCAACGGTTTCACCAGTGGTTCCTGCGTACAGTGAGGTTGTTCGGACGCGCCCACGAGGGGCTGCTCTCGGCCGGCTACAGCCTGCAGCAGGGACGGCTGCGGCAGGATCTGCCCACCGGATGGGCCCTCATGCGGTACGGTCGGTTGGCGCTTTGGCCCCATTCAATCCGGCGGCGCCGTGAAGTGCGCCGCTTGTTCCGAGCCATCGGGCAGAAGGACGGGCGATGACACAAGTGGCCGAGGAGAAGCCGCTCGCGCTGTACCCAGGGTGCTCGCTGCAGAGCACCGGAGCCGCATACCTGGCTTCCGTGCACGAGACGCTGCGTGCCCTGGGGCTCCAGGTGAAGGAACTGCCCGACTGGAGCTGCTGCGGCGCCAGCTCGGCCCACTTCGTTGACCCGGAACTGGCAGTCCTGCTGCCTGCCCGCAACCTCGCGATCGCCGAGGCCCTGGGGACAGATGTGCTGACCGCGTGCGCCGCCTGCCACCACCGGCTGGCGCAGGCAGAGCACGAGATCAGCACTTCGGAAGCCGTGGCGCGAGCCGCCGCTGAGCAGGGCGTGGCTTACCACGGCGGGGTCAGGGTGCGTCACCTGCTCTCGGTCCTGGATGAGATCGACCTCTCCGGGCGGATCCGCTGTCCCCTGGCTGGGCTCAGGGTGGCATGCTACTACGGATGCCTGCTCGTGCGCATACCCAGGTCCGGCGGTATAGACGACGCCGAGAACCCGGGCATCATGGAGCGTGTGCTCCGGGCCTGCGGCGCCGATGTGGCCGACTGGCAGGGCAAGACCTGGTGCTGTGGTGCCAGCCTGGCTGCGACCGTGCCAGAGCTGGCCGGGGACCTCGTTCAACGGATACTGGTGCAGGCTCACCGCGCAGGCGCCGACTGCATCGCCACCGCGTGCCCGCTGTGCCAGCTCAACCTGGATCTGCTCCAGGGTGCCGCGGTAGAGCGGGCGGGTCTCGAGCGCCTGCTCCCGGTGCTATTCTTCACTCAACTTACGGCGCTGGCGCTGGGAGCCAGCCCGCGTCGCCTGGGATTTGGGAAACACCTGGTGGCGGTCCGGCCGATGATGGCAGCGCTGGCCGGATGAGGAAGGTGGTCTCGCCGTGATAGTTGCGCAGCAGAAGCCCTTGGAAGAGATCCGCCAGATGGCGGGCGGGTTCCGCCGCCTGTTGGTGCTCGGCTGCGGGACGTGCACCACCGTATGCTTCGCGGGCGGAGAGAAGGAAGTCGGGCTCCTCGCAACCTCGCTGCGGTCGGTGCTGGGCCAGCAGATCGAAGTCGAGGAAGCCGTGGTTCAACGGCAGTGCGAGTGGGAGTTCCTGGACCAGGTCGGCGAGGCGGTTGGCCGGGCTGAGGCGGTGCTGTCGCTGGGGTGCGGCGTAGGCGTGCAGGGAATCGGGGAGCGCTACCCCGGCGTTGTGGTGCTGCCAGGGCTCAACACCTCCTTCATGGGGCTCACCGAGGCCCCGGGGATCTGGGGCGAACGCTGCATGGCGTGCGGCGACTGCCTCCTGCACCGGACCGGCGGGATCTGTCCGGTGGCCCGTTGCGCCAAGAGTCTCCTGAACGGTCCCTGTGGAGGTGTCCAGGACGGGCACTGCGAGATCTCCCCTGAGAACCCCTGCGCCTGGGTGTTGATCTACGACCGGCTGATGCAGCAGGGCCGCCTGGAGCAACTGGAGGAGATCATTCCGGTCCGGGATTGGAAGGCGAGCCACTCCGGCGGACCGCGCCGGATCGTGCGGCCCGACCTGCGCGCGATGGTCGAGGAGGAGGTGTAGGGGCCATGCCCGCCGGCAGCAATCTGGAAGCGGTGCTGTCCGCAGGGCGGTTCGCCGTGACCGCCGAGCTGGGTCCGCCCAAAGGCACCAACCTGAGCGTGGTGGAGCGCAAGGCGGAGATCCTCAGGCACTGCTGCGACGCCGTGAACCTGACCGACAATCAGACCGCCATCGTGCGCATGTCCAGCCTGGCCTGCGCGATCCACCTGCGCCGGATGGGTCTGGACCCGGTGATGCAGATGACGTGCCGCGACCGCAACCGTCTGGCCCTGCAGTCGGACGTCCTGGGCGCCGCGGGCGCGGGCGTGCGCAACTTCCTGTGCCTGAGCGGAGACCACCAGCAGTTCGGCAACCACCCAGGCGCCAAGAACGTCTTCGATCTCGACTCGATCCAGCTCATCCAGGTGCTGGCAGGCATGCGGGATACGCGCAGGTTCCAGGGCGGCGACGAGTTCACCGGAGACATCCCAATGTTCATCGGGGCCGCGGCCAATCCGTTCGCCGACCCGCTGCCGTATCGGGTAGTCCGCCTGGCCAAGAAGGTGCGCGCAGGCGCCAATTTCATCCAGACGCAGGCCGTCTTCGACCTGGAGATCTTCGGACGCTGGATGGCCCAGGTGAGGGCACGGGGGCTCCACGAGCAGGTTGCCATCATGGCGGGAATCGTGCCCCTGAAATCGGTCGGTATGACCCGCTACATGCGGGACTACGTTTCGGGCATAACCGTGCCCGATGCGATTATCGCCCGGATGGAGGACGCCGCGGATCCCAAGGCCGAAGGGATGGCCATCGCCGCCGAACTCATTGATGCCGTGCGCGAGATACCGGGCGTCCGGGGCGTGCACATCATGGCGGTGGGGTGGGAGGACGTCGTCCCGATCCTGGCAGAGCGGGCCGGGCTCCTGCCGCGGCCGCTGATATGACGAAATCCCGGGAGGCGCGGGAAGGGGGGCTGGGCTGAATGCAACCTCGGATCCTGGTGGTGGATGACGACCCGGACATCACCGTGGCCGTCAAGACCGTGCTGGAGGCCGCGGGCTATCAGGTGGAGACCGCGCCCGACGGCGAGGAGGGGCTCGAGAGGGTCCGCCGGGAAGTGCCCGACCTGATCATATTGGACATGCTAATGCCCAGGCTGGATGGGTACGGCGTGGTGCGGGCGCTGAAGGAGAAGCCCCGCTGGGCGGCGATTCCGATCGTGATCTTCACGGCGGTCGGTGAAGAGGCCAGCCGGCGAAGGTACGAGCTGGAGACCGGGCTGGCCATGGACGTGGACGACTACGTCGAGAAGCCGGTAAGGCCGGTAGAACTGCTGCACCGCGTCGGCAAGGTGCTGGAGCGACGCGGCAAGCGGGCCGGCAACCCGGGAGAGGTGTAGGACATTGGCCACAGACCCGAAGAGCATCCTGTTGATTGACGACGATGCCGACTTCGTCGAGGCCACCCGGATCGTGCTCGAGAGCCGCGACTACCGGGTGGCCGTGGCCCTCGACGGAGTGGAAGGGCTGCGCCTGGCGCGTCAGGCCAGGCCCGATCTGATCATCCTGGACGTGATCATGCCGTTCAAGGACGGTTTCACGGTCTGCGAGGAGCTGAAGCGGGACCCGGTGCTGGCTGAGGTCCCGGTCCTGATGCTCACCTCCTTCGCCGAGCGGCATGGCGATTCAGGCCTCCCGGTCAGTGCCGGGTTTGGTCTGGAGGCAGAGGACTACCTCGACAAGCCGGCTCCTCCAGGCGTTCTCCTCTCGCGCGTGGAGCGGCTGCTCTCGCGCTATGGCCGTGCGGAAGGAGGGCCGGGGGAGCCATGACCCTGCGAGAGGCCCTGGCTCAAGGCCAGTTCGTGGTGACGGCCGAGGCGTCTCCGCCCAAGGGAACCAATGTGGCAGGTGCAATCGCGGAGGCCGAGCACCTGCGGGGGCGTGTGCAGGCGTTCAATGTGACCGACCAGCAGAGTTCGGTGATGCGCCTCGGGTCCCTGGCGCTCTGCTACCTGCTGAAAGAGCGGGGCCTCGAGCCCATCTTCCAGGTGACCTGCCGCGACCGGAACCGGATCGCCCTGCAGTCAGACCTCTTGAGCGCGGCGGCGCTGGGCATCGAAAACGTTCTCTGCCTGACCGGTGACCACGTGAAGCTGGGCGATCACCCGCAGGCTAAGCCGGTCTTTGACCTGGATTCGGTCTCCCTGCTGCAGGCAGCAGCCGGCCTGATGCGTGGTCAGGACATGGCGGGCAAGAAGCTGGACGGCGCGCCCGACTTCTTCCTGGGCGCGGTCGTCAGCCCGGGTGCCGATCCGGTGGAACCCCAGCTGCTCAAGATGGAGAAGAAGGCGCAGGCCGGTGCCCAGTTCTTCCAGACACAGGCCATCTTCGACCCGGACGCATTCGCCCGCTTCATGGAAGCGGCACGGCCCCTTGGCAAGCCTGTCTTTGCCGGGATCATCATGCTCAAGTCCGCCGGCATGGCCCGGTTCATGAACCGGAACGTTCCGGGCGTGCACGTGCCCGACCGCCTGATCGAGGTCATGGAAGCCGCCAAGGACCGCCAGGAGGCCAGCGTGGGCGTGGCCGCGGAGCTGATTCGGCAGCTCCGGCCGCTTTGTCAGGGCATCCACCTGATGGCAATGGGATGGGAACACCTGCTGCCGCGGGTGTTGGAGGCCAGCGGTCTGGCAGCTCAGGGAGTGATGTAGCGTGGCCAGCCAGGAGACGCTCGAGCGCACATCCCTGTTCGGGGATCTGCCCGCGGCGCTGCTGCGCCGCCTGGCCGCCCTGAGCGAGGAGCGGTCCTACTCGGCGGGACAGCGGATCTTCCAGGAAGGCGAGGGCTCCACGCACCTTTGCATCATCAAGGAGGGGCGCGTCGCCCTCGAGATGGACCTTCAGATCGGTAGGGCAGAAGCCGGCGAACGGCGCACTTTTGCCGCTGTGCTGGGTCCTCTTGATTGCTTTGGCTGGTCCGCGCTTGTGCCTCCCCACACCCGCACCATGTCGGCCGTGGCTATTCAAGACACGACCGTGGTGGCTCTGGAGCGGGAGGCGCTGGAGCGCCTGATCGCCGATGACCCTCGGGCCGGGGTCCTGATGATGCGCGGGCTGGCCCAGCTCGTGGGGAATCGTCTGATGGAGGCCAGGGCAAAACTGTGTTTCGTGATCGCGCTGGTGTCCCACGAGCTGAAGGCGCCCCTGGCCGCCGTCGAGAGCTATCTTCAAGTGATGCTGGGCGGCTACGCGGGTGATGTTCCGGACAGACAGCGGGAGATGCTTGACCGGTGCAGCATCCGGGTGCAGGAGCTGATTGAACTAATCAACAGCCTGCTCAGGGTCTCCCGGATCGAGACCGGTGACCTCTCCGCGGAGCTCGGTGTCGAGTCCCTCCACGACATCCTCGAGAAGGCCGTGGACAATGTGGCTACCGCTGCCCGGGACAAGGGTGTGTTTCTTCGAGTGCATGTGCCCGCGGGCCTGCCGCCGCTCTTGATGGCGCCGCTTCGAATCCAGGAGGCGCTTACGAACCTACTGGACAACGCTGTGAAGTTCACACCTGCAGACGGAGAAGTCATCGTGACCGTCCAGGAGCGGGAGGCCGACATCTGTGTGCAGGTGCGGGATACCGGAATCGGTGTGGCCGCGCAAGAACTGCCAAGGATCTTCGATGAGTTCTACCGCGGGCAGATGGCTCAATCGAAGGGACTGGGGCTGGGCCTGTCGCTCGTGAAGAAGATCGTCGAGGCCCACCGGGGCCAGATCTGGGTGGAGAGCCCGCCCCCAGGAGAGACGCGCGGCACGGTCTTCACGTTTGCGCTACCCAAGGCCCTGACCGTGCAGGCCTCGCCTGGTGAGAGGCCTCCTGCCGGTCAGGGGGAGGCGGCCTGAGGTGATTCAGCGTGACGCGCTGGACCGGTGCGCCCTGTTCGGAGGGCTCGGCCCGTCGGCCCGCGACCTGGTGGCCTCGCTTGGGACCGTGGTCTCTTTTGAGGCCGGTGAGCGCATCTTCTCCGAGGGTGAGGAGGCGCGCGACTTCTACGTGATCCATGAGGGTCGGGTGGCCCTGGAAATGCGGGCCCCTGAGCAGGGAGAGGAACTGCCCAGGTCGGTGGTCGTGTCCGTGCTGGGCGCAGGCGAGAGTCTTGGCTGGTCCGCCCTGGTGCCGCCCTTCGTGCTGACGATGTCCGCGGTGTGCGTGGAGCCCGCGGTTCTCGTCGCCATCAGCGGTCCTGTTCTGCGTCGGCTGATGTCTCTGGACTGGGAGATTGGCTACCCCATCATGGCCGGGCTGGTGGATCTGGTTGAGTACCGGATGGCGAACATCCGGACCCGACTGACGCAGATGCAGGCCGTGGCCACCCATGATCTGCGCTCTCCCGCTGCCAGGGTGACAACCTACCTGGAGGCCATGCTGGCCGGAACTGCCGGCGACCTGACCGAGGATCAGCGGCACATCCTGGAGCGCTGCCGCCAGCGGTTGGCGGACCAGATCGAGTTGCTGGACCGCCTGGTGCGCGTCTCCCCGCCCGTGGCTGAGGAGCGCGGCGCGGGAGTGCCGCCAGCGCCGACGGCCCCGGCCGCCGGCCCGGTTGGGAAAGCGGAGGCGACCGGGGCGACCGATGAGTCCTCCGGCACTCCCGTTGGCGCCGCGATGGTGGTTGGCGGAGGGATCGCCGGGATACAGGCCGCGCTGGATCTGGCCGATGCCGGTATCAAGGTGCACCTGGTGGAGCGCGGCCCGGCCATCGGCGGCCGCATGGCAACGCTCGACAAGACTTTCCCCACGAACGACTGCGCGATGTGCATCCTGTCACCCAAACTCTCCGGCGTCAGGCTTCATCCCAACATAGAGATACACACATTGGCCGGGTTAGAGGGCCTGGAGGGAAGCGCAGGCGATCTCCGTGCGACCATCCGGCACCGCCCGCGCTTCGTGGACCTGCTTCGATGCACCGCGTGCGGGGACTGCGCCACGGCGTGTCCGATAGGCGTGCCCAGCGAGTTCAACGCCGCGCTGGCACCACGTACCGCGATCTACCGCTCCTATGCCCAGGCAGTCCCAGGCGCCTACGCCATTGACAAGCGAGGTACCGCGCCCTGCCGCGACGCCTGCCCCATTCACCAGCGGGCGCAGGGGTACGCGGCGCTGGTGGCTCAGGGGCGCTATGAAGAGGCGTTCCGCGTAATCCGGATGGAGAACCCCTTCCCCGGGATCTGCGGCCGCGTCTGCAACCACCGGTGCGAGGACGCCTGCTCCCGCGGCCTAGTGGACGGCCCTGTTAACCTCGCGGCGCTGAAGCGGTTCGTCGCGGATTGGGCGTATGCCCGGCCGCGGGAGCCCGAGGCGCGGATCGATCCGGTGCACACCGAGCGCGTGGCCGTCGTGGGTTCAGGCCCTGCCGGTCTTGCCGCCGCCCGCGATCTTGCGGTCAAGGGGTACCGGGTGACCATGTTCGAGGCCCTTCCCGTAGCCGGCGGCATGATGCGGGTGGGAATCCCGGAGCACCGCCTGCCCACGCCGATCATCGAGAGGGAGATCGCCGACATAACCGACCTGGGCGTTGAGATCCGATGCAACAGCCGGGTGTCGCACGTGCGCGACCTGTTTTCCGAAGGGTTCAACGCCATCTTCCTGGCCACGGGCGCCCACAGGGCCCGGAAGCTTCCCATTCCCGGGGCAGACCTACCGGGCGTGCTGGTCAGTACCGACGTGCTGCAGAACGCCCGGCTGGGCCAGCCCGTGTCGATAGGCCGGCGGGTGCTCGTCCTGGGAGGAGGCAACGTCGGTTTCGACGTGGCCAGGACATGCGCGCGGCTGGGTGCCGAGGTGCACGTGGCCTGCCCAGAGGCGCGCGAGGCGATGCCGGCCCACGCCTGGGAGATCGCCGCGGCCGAGGAAGAGGGCGTCAAGGTCCATCCCGCTACGTCTTTCGTCCGGGTGCTGGAACGGAACGGCCGCGCCGCGGGCCTGGAGTGCCGGAAGGTACGTTCCATGCGCTTCGACGAGGCGCGGCGCCTGCACCTCGACCTCGTCGAGGGCAGCGAGCACGTGCTGGAGGCGGACACGGTCATCTTCGCGATCGGCCTGGCGCCGCAGACCGAGATCACCTCCGGCCTGCCTGGCGTCGCCACCACAGCGTGGGGAACGTTGCAGGTGGAAGCGGACTCTCAGTCCGCGGGCTACCCTGGTCTGTTCGCCGGCGGTGACCTGGTTACCGGTACGGCGTTCGTGGTGGACGCGATCGCAGCCGGAGCGCGGGCAGCGCGCGGCATCCATGCCTATCTGCGCGGGGCGGTCCTGGAACCGGACCCCCTGGCCCCGGTGGCCAAGCTCACCCTGGACGAGGTCGAGGATCGGTTGCTGCGCGGGCAGATACGGTTGCAGGCGCGCTTCGGCGTCCACGAGCTCCCTCCGGGAGTGCGGCGCGCCTCGTTCGTCGAGGTGGACGAGGGGTTGACCGAGGAGGAGGCGCGTCAGGAAGCCGCGCGCTGCCTGGCCTGCGGCGTATGCGCCGAGTGTCTGGCGTGCGTGCAGGCGTGCCGCCGCGAGGCGATCAACCATGCCGAGACCGAACGCGTAAATACGCTCCGCGTCGGCGCAGTGGTACTGGCGCCTGGCATCGAGCCGTTCGATGCGGCGCACGCGGAGGCCTACGGCGTGGGCCGCTTCCCGAACGTCCTGACCGGGCCGCAGTTCGAGCGGCTCCTCTCCGCGTCAGGACCGACGCAGGGCCACGTCACCCGACCCTCCGACGGCGCGGAACCCCGCAGGATCGCCTTCCTGCAGTGCGTGGGCTCGCGCGACCAGCAGAACCGCTACTGCTCCTCGGTGTGCTGCATGTACGCAACCAAGGAGGCCATCCTGGCCAGAGAGCACCTTCCCGAGGCCGAGTGCACGATCTACTACGCGGATCTGCGCGCCTTCGGCAAGGGCTTCGATGCCTACCTCGAACGGGCCAGGAGCAACGGTGTGCGCTACATGCGCACCCGCGTGGCGTCTCTTCGTGAGGACCCGCACACCCGGTCGCTCGTCTTCAGGGTGGAGGAGAACGGGGTTGTGCGCGAGGAAGAGGCCGACCTGGTCGTCCTGGCGGTGGGTTTGACCCCGCCCAGGGACGCGGACGCGCTGGCGCGTGCCGCGGGAATAGCGCTCAACGAGCACGGATTCGCCGCCACGGTACCCTCCGCGCCCATGGAGACCAGCCGGCCCGGCGTGTTCGTGGCCGGCGGGTTCCGCGGGCCCAAGGACATCCCTGACTCTGTGGTGGACGGCAGCGGCGCGGCCGCCGCAGCGATGGCCGTCATCGGGTCGGCCCGGGGAACCCAGATCGTTCCCAAGGTCTATCCTCCTGAGATGCTGCTGGATCCGGAACCGCGGGTCGGCGTGTTTGTATGCCACTGCGGGTCGAACATCGCCGGCGTGGTGGACGTGGTCGGCCTGGCCGACCACGCCAGGACGCTGCCGGGCGTGGTACTGGCCGAGACGTCGCTCTATACCTGCTCGGCCGATACCCTGATTCGCATAAAGGAGGCAATAATCGAGGAGCACCTCAACCGGGTGGTGGTGGCGAGCTGCACACCGCGTACGCACGAACCCATCTTCCGGGAGACGCTGCGCGAGGCAGGGCTCAACCCCTACCTGTTTGAGATGGCCAACATCCGCGACCAGTGCAGCTGGGTGCACCGGGATGATCCCTCTGGCGCCACGGAGAAGGCGCATGCGCTGATCGCAGGTGCGGTCGCCCGGGCCGGCCGCCTGGCCCCGCTGCACAAGGTGCTGGTGCCGATGCGAAACGAGGCGCTGGTGATAGGCGGAGGCGTGGCAGGCCTGACCGCCGGCCTCAACCTGGCCGAGCAGGGATTCCCGGTGGTGCTGGTGGAGAGGTCACCGGCGTTGGGTGGCCGCCTGCGCTCACCCCTCCTGACATGGGGCGGCGCTCCGGCCGCGGATTCGCTGCGGGAGTTGGTCGAGCGGGTGACCGGCCATCCGCGCGTGAGGGTGATGACCGGATGCAGGATCGTTTCATCCCACGGCACGGTCGGCAACTTCGAAACCACCGTGGCAGGCCCGGATGGCGAGCACAGATTCGGGCACGGGGTGACCGTCATCGCCACCGGCCTTCAGGAGTGGAAGCCCACTGCCTACGGGGCCGGTGAGGACGCACGCGTGGCGACGCTCTCGGAGTTTGAGGCGCGCCTCATGACAGGCGGCGGGCCGCCCGCGGAAACACCGGAATCGGTGGTCATGCTGTTGTGCGCCGGCCCCTGGGACCGCATGCCCTTCTACTGCAGCCGTACCTGCTGCGCCCAGTCCCTTGCGGCCGCGCTGGCGTTCAAGCGCGCGAACCCCGAGGTTCCGGTTACGGTCATCGCCCGCGAGATCCGAACCTACGGGTTCACCGAGGAGCTGTACACCCAGGCGCGGGAGGCCGGGGTCGTGGTGTTCCGCCACTCGGCCGAAGAGCCCCCGCAGATCACGCGCTCTCCCGAGGCCCTCAGCGTCACCGTGCGGGACCAGGCGCTCGGCGAGGAGATCACCCTGGACGCTGGCTTGCTCGTGGTGGCGCCGGCTCAGGTGCCCTCGGACGGCGCGTCCGACCTTACCACGATCTTCAAGGTGCCGGCGTCCGCGGATGGCTTCTTCCTGGAGGCCCATGTGAAGTTGCGGCCGGCGGAGTTCGCCAGCGAGGGGCTGTTCCTCTGCGGCGGCGCCCATTACCCCAAGCCGCTTGACGAGGCGATCGCCCAGTCCCTGGCATCGGCGGCCCGGGCCAGCACCCTGTTGTGGCGCGACAGCCTGGAGGTCGGCGGCGTCGTCGCCGCGGTGGATCGCGACCGCTGCACAACCTGCCTGACCTGCCTCCGAGTGTGCGCCTATGACGCCATGTCGTTTGATGCCGACGGCATCGCCGTCATCGAGCCCACCCGCTGCCAGGGCTGCGGCCTGTGCGTGGCGGCATGTCCGGGCAGCGCGCTCAGTCTGGGACACTACTCGCGAGACCAGATGCTGGCCAAGATCGCCGCGCTGCTGGGCGAGATGGAGGTAGTTCGTGTCAACTGACGTTGCCCCGGTCCCGGCGGAGATCGAGGCCGCTCCGGCCGCGGTGGAGATCGTGGCCTTCTGCTGCTTCTACTGCGCCTACGCCGCGGCCGACCTGGCGGGCGTGATGCGCCTGGCCTATCCGCCCAACGTGAAGGTGATACTGCTGCCGTGCACCGGCGGAATTGACTCGATCTACATCCTGCGCGCCTTCGAGGCCGGGGCCGACGGGGTGTTCGTGGCAGGGTGCCTGGAAGGGCAGTGCCACTACCAGGTGGGCAACTACCACGCCAAGGCGCGTGTCCGATACCTCAAGGAGCGCCTCGACGAGGTAGGCATCGGTGGGCAGCGCCTGGAGATGTTCAATCTCTCCTCGGCCCAGGGCCCGCGGTTTGCCGAGATAGCCCGAGAGATGACCGAGCGCATTACCGCGCTGGGCCCGACGCCGATCAGGCGGGCCCGGATCGGAGCGGACCCGTGACGAGGTCAACAATAGCCCGTTCAGTGACCCGTTCCACGCTTGCCCACGAGGTCCGGCAGGAGAGCGGCCAGGATCTTCCGCTCTGCTTCCAGTGCAAGGTCTGTACCAGCGGATGCCCGCTGGCCGCGGAGATGGACCTGGCGCCTCACGCCGCGATGCGCGCGCTGCAGCTTGGGGTTGACGAGCGGTTGCTGAGGGGCAACACCTTCTGGTTGTGCGCCTCCTGTCAGGCGTGCACGGCGCGCTGCCCCCAGGGGATTGACGTGGCCCGCGTCATGGATGCGCTCCGGATCGTCGCCGCGCGGCGGAGGGTTCCAGCGCGCCCCCCCGAGGCGCTGATCTTCACGCAGGCCGCGGTTCGTAGCATCCGCCTGTTTGGGCGCCTGTTCGAGGCGGGTGTGGGAGCAGAGGTCAATCTCCGGATGCGCCAGCCGCTCCGCCAGGGGAAGTTCGCGCTTCGATTGATGAAGGCGGGCAAGCTTCGACTGGTGCCCGACCTGCCAGGTCGCCCTTCGGGTAGACAGGCGGACGCGGGCGAGATCGCATACTACCCCGGGTGCGCGCTGCACGCCAGCGCAAGGGAGTACGATACCTCCACACGCGGGGTTGCCGCGGCCCTCGGTGTGCGGCTGCGCGAGATCAGCGGGTGGCGCTGCTGCGGGGCCAGCGCGGCGCACCAGACCTCCGCCGATCTTGCCCTGGAACTGCCGCTGGCCAACCTGAGCCTCGCGGCCCGGGCAGGGCACGCAGCCGTAACCGCGCCCTGCGTCGCCTGCTTCTCCCGGCTGCGCCATGCCCAGGTGGAAGGAGCAGACCGGGCGCCGCAGGCGCTGCGCGTGCAGCACCTGCTGCACACCTTCCTGGAAGGCGGGCTGGAATCGGTCCGTGCCAGGGTCAAGCGGCCGCTACGAGGCATGCGGGTGGCCTGCTACTACGGCTGCCTGCTCACGCGGCCGCCGGCGATCACCGGAGCCGAACGGCCGGAGTATCCGATGGAGATGGATCGGTTGATATCAGCGCTGGGCGGGGTGCCGGTCCCCTGGTCGTACAAGACCGAGTGCTGCGGCGCAGGGCACGCCATCGTGCGCCCGCAACTCGTGATCGAACTAACCGGACGAATCTTGCGGGACGCTCAGGGCGCCGGCGCCGAGGCGCTGGCGGTGGCCTGCCCTCTGTGTCACAACAACCTGGACGCCAGGCAGGACGAGGCGGCACACGCCGCCGGGCTGCCCCCCATGCCGGCCTTCTACTTCACGCAACTGATGGCACTGGCGTTCGGCCTCAAGGAGCACGCCGCGGGCCTGAAGGGTCTGATGACCGATCCGCGCCCGCTACTCCAGATGCGGGGGCTGACAGACAGCGGCGCCGAGATCTGATCACAGGGAGGTAGACATGTACCCGGAGACGCCAATCAATGAGTTCCTATCGAAGCTCGCATCTGCCGCCCCGGAGCCGGGCGGCGGAGCCGCGGCCGCGTTGACCGCGGCCACCGGTGCTGCTCTGGTCAGCATGGTGGCCAACCTGACAGTGGGGAGAGAGAAGTACGCGGCGGTCCAGGCGGAGATGGAGCAGGCCAGGGATAGGGCCGACGCGCTGCGAGGAGAGTTCCTGGAGGCCATTGACAAGGACGCCGAGTCTTTCCGGCGGGTGATGGATACCTACAAGCTGCCCCGAGAGACCGAGGAGCAGAAGGCCATTCGCAAGGCCGCGATACAGCAGGCCCTGCGCGAGGCCTCCGAGATCCCGGCCGGCGTGATCCACCTGTGCGAGGAGGTGGCACGCCTGAGCAAGGTCGTGACCGAGAAGGGCAACGTGCAGCTGATCACCGACGCCGCCATCGCGGCGCTGCTGGCCGACTCAGGGGCCCAGAGCGCCGCGCTCAACGTCAAGATCAACCTGGGCCCCATCGGCGATCCCGCGTTCACCGATTCGCTGTGGGCAGAGATCCGGGCCACGCTCGAGGGCATATGTGCGGTGCGCGACGAGGTCCTCAAGATCACCTACGAGAGGCTCGGGTGAGCGCCGATGGCAGAGATCATTGACGGCAACACTATCGCCGAGGAGATCAAGTCCGAGCTCAAGGCCGAGATCGCGCGGATGCAGGCGTCCGGGCGCAATCCGGGCGTGGCCACGCTTCTGGTCGGAGATGACTACGGCGCGAAGATGTACCGGCGGCAGGTAGAGCGCACCGCGGCAGAGATAGGGCTTGCCTACAGGGACGTCTCGCTCCCGGCAGAGGCCACCCTGGAGGACGTCGTCAGTGCGATGCGCGCGCTCAACCTGGACCCGATGGTGCACGGCATCCTGCCGCTGCGGCCGTTCCCCAAGGGTATGCCTGAGGCGCCCGTGCTCGAAGCCCTGGATCCGGCCAAGGACATTGATTGCTTGCATGCGATCAACGCCGGCCGGCTGTCACTGGGGCAGCCCCTGGTCTACCCGGCTACCCCGTGGGCCTGTTATGTCCTGCTGGAGAGGTTCTACGCCCACAAGGGTTTGGACCCGAAGACGGCGTTCGAGGGCAAGGACCTGGTCATCGTGGGGCGCAGCAACATCGTGGGCAAGCCCGCCTACTTCCTGGCGCTGGAGCGAAACGCGACGACCACCACCGTGCACTCTTTTACCTCTCGGGCCGGCACGCTGCCCGCGCACACGCGCAGGGCCGACATCCTCATCGTCGCCATGGGCAAGGCCGAGTTCATCACCGCAGAGATGGTCAAGCCGGGCGCCATCGTCGTGGACGTGGGCATCAACATGAAGCCGGTTCTGGACGGCGCAGGCCAGCCGGTGCTGGACGACCGCGGCCGCCCCAAGCGCAAGACGGTGGGCGACGTTGCCTTCGACGAGGTCCGGGAGGTCGCCGGTGCCATCACTCCGGTCCCGGGCGGGGTCGGGTCGGTCACCAACATGCTGCTCATGCGCAACGTGGTTCGGGCCGCGGGGAGGGCCTGATTATGCCCTCTGCCGCTTCGGGCGCCACGGCCCGGCCGCGCAAGGCCGTATACCTAGGCGATCCGCTGGCCGAACCTCCGCCGCCCGAGCTGCTGGCCATCCTGGAGCGTCACCGGGGCCGCGGCGATGTGCTGGTGACCGTACTGCAACAGATCCAGGCGCAGTACGGCTACCTCCCAGAGCGTTCCATGCGGCACGCCTCCAGGGAGCTGAGCATTCCCCTGGCGCGCCTGTACGGTGTGGCGACGTTCTACAACCAGTTCCGCTTCACGCCACCGGGCCGCATCCAGTTGCAGGTGTGCTGCGGCACGGCCTGCCACGTCGGGGGCGCTCCGGCAATCGTGGAGAGGCTGAAGTCGCAATTGCAGATCGCGGAGAACCAGACGACCCCGGACGGCATGTTCACGCTCCAGACCGTCTTCTGCGTCGGTTGCTGCAGCCTGGCCCCGGTCGTCATCGCCAGCGGCGCGGCACACGGCCGCATGACGCCGGGAGGAGCAGAGAGCCTGGTGCGCGATCTGGGTGCGGCAGAGGAGGGCCGTCCGTGAGGTCCACGGTCAAGGTCGGGACTTCCACATGTGGCCTGGCCACAGGAGCCGAGGCCACCTTCCGTGCCCTGCAAGAGGTGGTGTCAGAGGCCGGGCTGGCGGTCTCGACCCAGCGTACGGGCTGCCTTGGCGCGTGCCACCGCGAACCTCTGGTGGAGATCGTTGTGGGCGGCGCGCACGCGCTCTACGGCCCTGTCACCGCCGACCGGGCGCGGCCCCTGCTGGAAGGGCACTTCGCTCTACATGGAGCACCTCTGCCACCGGAGGACTGGGTTGTCAGCCGCACCCCCGATCGTCGCGACTACGCCTTCTTTGCCCCGCAGGTGAAGGTGACCACGGCCAACTGCGGGGTCATAGATCCGCTCTCACTGGAAGACTACCTCGCGGCCGGAGGCTACGAAGGACTGCGCCGGGCGCTGGCGATGTCACCCGAGGCCGTCGTCGCAGCCGTCACTGAAAGCCGCCTGCGGGGACGGGGAGGAGCGGGCTACCCCACGGGTCTCAAGTGGAAGATCTGCCGCAGCCAGCCAGATCCGCTGAAGTACCTGGTCTGCAATGCCGACGAGGGAGACCCCGGCGCGTTCATGGACCGGACCCTCGTCGAGAGCGATCCGCACCGTGTCCTGGAGGGCATGATCATCGCGGCATACGCGATCGGGGCGCGGTGGGGATATGCGTACGTTCGGGCCGAGTATCCCCTCGCGGTCAAGCACCTGGAAGCGGCGATCGCGCACGCCCGCGACGCGGGCTACCTCGGGACCGATATCCTGGGCTCCGGGGTAGATTTCGATGTGATCGTCAAGGAAGGGGCCGGCGCGTTCGTGTGTGGGGAAGAGACGGCGCTGATGCACTCGATCGAAGGCCGGCGGGGAACGCCCCGCATGCGCCCGCCGTATCCCGCCGCGTCAGGGCTGTGGGGGCATCCGACGAACATCAACAACGTCGAGTCCTATGCCAGCGTACCGAGCATCATGACGGGCGGCGCCGAATGGTTCTCGGGCTTGGGAACGTCCGAGAGCGGAGGAACCAAGACCTTTGCCCTTGCCGGCGCGATCCAGCGCACCGGTCTGGTGGAGGTACCCATCGGTGTGACCCTGAGGCAGGTGATCTTCGACGTCGGGGGCGGCATCCGAGACGGGCGCAGCTTCAAAGCGGTGCAGATCGGCGGGCCCTCGGGCGGGTGTCTTCCGGAGCACCTGCTGGATACACCCGTGGACTACGGTCCGCTGCGGGCCACAGGCGCCATCATGGGCTCCGGCGGAATGGTCGTGGTGGACGATACCACCTGCATGGTGGACCTTGCCCGATACTTCCTGAGCTTCACGCAGGACGAGTCTTGTGGCAAGTGCATTCCCTGCCGGATTGGAACCCGCAAGATGCTCGGTATCCTCACCAAGATCACCAGGGGCGAGGGCGACGCTGCCGATCTTGACCGCCTGCAGCAGGTGGCGCACACCATCCACACCACCTCGCTCTGTGGGTTGGGCCAGACAGCGCCCAACCCGGTGCTGACCACCCTGCGGTACTTCCGGGACGAGTACGCGGCGCACATCCACGACCGGCACTGCCCGGCGGGGACGTGCACTGCATTGAGGTGACGACATGGTGACGTTGACCATTGACGGGAGGAAGGTCGAGGCGGGAGCGGGCTCTACGGTGCTCGACGCCGCGCTGGCCGCCGGGATCGAAATCCCCCGCCTGTGCCATCACCCTGAGCTGACACCCTGGGGCGGGTGCCGGCTCTGCCTGGTGGAGGTGGAGGGGCAGCAGGGGTCGGTTCCGAGTTGTGGCCTGGCTGCCGCCGACGGCCTGGTGGTCACCACCAACAGCGAGCAACTCACGGCGCAGCGGCGCGAGGTGCTCGATCTGCTGCTGTCAGACCACCCCCTGAACTGCGTCGTCTGCGAAAAGGCGGGCGCCTGCGATCTGCAGCGCTATGCCTACGAGTTTGGCATCTCCGAGAGCAGCCACGAGAAGGAGATCGCGCGCAAGCTCTACCAGGACGAGAACGCATTTCTCGTGCGGGATCATCAGTACTGCATCCTGTGCACGCGCTGCGTGCGCGTCTGCGACGAGGTCGTGGGTGCCAGCGCGATCGAGGTGGCGCAGCGTGGATTCGGGGCGTTGGTGGCCACACCGTTCGACGCGCCGCTCGTGGACACGCCCTGCACCTTCTGTGGCAACTGCGTCCAGCTCTGCCCGACCGCCGCGCTGGTGCCGGTGGATCGCATCGGCAAGGGCCGCGAGTGGGACCTGACCCGCACACGCACGATCTGCCCGTACTGCGGCACGGGCTGTGGGATCGAGGTGGCCACTCGCGGCGGCGAGGTTGTGTCCGTCTCAGGCTACGGCGCGCCGGCCAACGGCGAGTTCCTCTGCACCAAGGGCCGGTTTGGCCTCGGGTTCGTGGGGCACCCGGACCGGCTGCGGCGGCCACTGGTCCGGCGCGATCTGGCCTACTCCATGGGACTCGTCGACACGCCCCCGCCCGTGGCGCTCGGCCGCTCCCCGCTGGGCCGCGCGCCCGCGGCGGGCGAGACGCACGTCGAGGTGGACTGGGAGGTCGCCCTGGACCTGGTCGCCGATCGCCTGGCCGCGATCGTGAAGGAATCAGGCCCTGACTCCTTTGCCGGAATCGGCTCGGCCCTCTGCACCAACGAGGACAACTACGTCTTCCAGAAGCTGGTGCGCGGGGTCATAGGCACCAACAACGTGGATCTCTGCGCCAGGCTCTGACACGCTCCCTCGGTGGCCGGTCTGGCCGCCGCCTTCGGAAGTGGAGCAATGACCAACAGCATCAAGGAGATCCGTGACGCCAATTGCATCCTGGTCATAGGATCGAACACCGGCGAGGCGCACCCGGTCATCTCCTACGAGGTGGTCAGGGCGACGAGGCGCGGGGCGACGCTGATCGTGATTGATCCCAGGAAGATCAGCCTGACCCGCCACGCTGCGCTCCACCTGCGGCCGGCGCAGGGTACCGACCATGCGCTCTACCTGGGCATGCTGAACGCCATCGTGACCCGCGGATGGCTCGACCAGGAGTTTGTTGCCGCGCGCACCGAGGGATTCGGGGCGCTGGCCGCCCACCTCGAGGCCTGGACCCCGGAGGTCGCGGCCGCGGCGTGCGGCGTGCCCGCCGGGCAGATCGTCGAGGCAGCCCGGCTCTACGCGTTGGGGTTGCGCCGGACCGCGGCGGAGGGCGGCCAGAACGCGCCGCCGCGCGGGGCGTCTACCATTCTCTACGGGATGGGAATAACCGAGCGCTCCAACGGCACCGAACTTGTCAAGACGCTGGCGAACCTGGCCATGGTGACCGGGCAGATCGGCCGTCCCTCCACCGGGGTCAACCCGCTGCGGGGGCAGGTGAACGTGCAGGGCGGGTGCGACATGGGCTCGCTGCCCAACGTCTATCCTGGATACCAGCAGGCCGCCGACCCTGCGGTGCGCGCCAAGTTCGCGCGGGCCTGGGCGCTGCGGCAGTCCAAGGCCGGCCGGGATCTGACCATGCCCGAGGCGCCCGGACTAACCTTCATCGAGATGGTCCGGGCCGCGGCCGATGGGCGGATCCGGGCGATGTACATCATGGGCGAGAACCTCATGATGACCAACCCCGACGCGACCCTGATGGAGCGGGCGATGCGCTCGCTCGAGTTCCTGGTGGTCCAGGAGATCTTCCTGACCGAGACCGCCCAGCTGGCGCACGTCGTGCTGCCAGCGGCCTCGTTTGCGGAGAAGAGCGGTACCTTCACGAACACCGAACGGCGCGTGCAACTCGCCCGCCCCTTTGCCCCTCCGCCTGGTGAGGCACGGCCCGACTGGGCAATCCTCTGCGAGGTGGGCCGCCGTCTGGGCCGGCGGCTCCGCCGCCCCCTGCGCTGGGACTACGGTTCGGCGGCCGAGGTCATGCGCGAGGTCGCCGCGTTGTGCCCGATCTTCGGTGGCATCACCCACGAGCGGCTGGAGGCCGCGGGGCTGCAGTGGCCGTGCCCGACCCCTGAGCACCCTGGGACGCTCTTCCTGCACGCGGGGCAGTTCTCGCGGGGCAGGGGGCGGTTCCACGTGACGTCCCCGGCACGCCCGTTCGAACCCACCGATGACGCCTACCCGCTGGTGCTTTCCACCGGCCGAATCCTGTACCATTACAACGGCGGACCCATGACGCGGCGGGCCGGGCCCCTGGACTGGCGCGAGCCGAGGGCCTACGCACAGATCCACACCGAGGATGCCGCGCGCGCCGGCGTGCGCGACGGCCAGGCGTGTTTGATAAGCAGCAGGCGCGGCAGCATCCGCGTCCAGGCCCGGGTGGGAGATGTTGTCCCTGTGGGGATGATCTACGTGCCGTTCCATTTCCGCGAGGCCGCGGCCAACCTGCTCACCCATGCCGACGGGCTGGACGCCGGTGCCAAGACACCTGAGTTCAAGTTCGCGGCGGTGCGCCTCGAACGGCTGCGGGCCGAGCGTTCGGGCGCTGCCGGGGGGTCGCATCCGCCGCCGGAGTAGGCCAAACGCATGCGGCTTCACCTTAAGATCTCCCTATGGACCGTTGCCATTCTCGTGGTGGTGGGCGGGATCTCGGTCTATGCCCTCTACGCCTTCCAGCGCCGCGCCTCGATCCAGCAGTTCGAGATCATGGCGCACACGCTCAAGACGACCATCCTCAACAGTCTAGAGATCACGATGGTGCGCAACAACCAGGAAGAGATGCGCGAGATCATCCGCCTGATTAAGCGCGAGGACATGATCCGTGATGTGACCATCTACTCGCGAGAAGGCCGCGTGTGGGCCTCGTCGGGAGTTCGGACCGAGGTGCCTGCGCGGGAGGCAGACGCGCTCCAGAGGGCGGCCGGCGGCCAGACACACCTTACCGTGGAGGACCAGGGCGCGGGCGAGATAGCGGTACTGACGCCGGTGTTCAACAAGCCGGCGTGCCACGCCTGCCATGCCGCCGATCCACCGGTCCTGGGTGTGATTAGCGTCTCCCTCTGGACGGAGCCCATCGCCGGCCAACTACGAAGCAGCGCTCAACTGCTGGCCGGATTTGTGGCCTTCACCTTTCTGCTGGCACTGGGTACCCTGAGCCTGCTTTTGGGCAGGCTCGTGCTGGACCCACTGGCGGCCATGGTCACCGCGGTGCGGCAGGTAGCGGGCGGACAGTACAGCGCCCGCGTTGCGGTGCGGGGGCGGGATGAGCTCGGTGTGCTTGCCGGATCGGTGAACGAGATGGCGGAGCGCATAGACCATTACACCGCGGCCCTGAACACGCAGATCGGCGACCTAACCGAGCGGCTGGCAAGTCTGGGGATCTGCGGACGCGCCCTGACCGGTGCTTCGGACCTCTCGGCGGCCATGGGCGACATGACGCGGGGCCTGCGGGACGTGCTGCGGGCCGACCTGGCCGCGGTGTACCTGCACGACGACCGCCTCCTCCGACTGACCTGCCGGTCCGGCGAAGGCCACCTGCCGGACCGGGTGCTGTTCGGAGAGGGTGCGGTAGGAGGCGCCGCGGCGCTGCGCCGGTTGGTGCAGCTGCCCGGTACCGAGCACGGCGCCACCCTCGCCGCCCCGCTGCTCATCAAGGACAGCCTGCTCGGTGTCCTCTTGGTCGCGCGCCAGCCCACGTGGCCGTTCGTCGAGGCGGATGTGAGCCTGATGGCCACCCTGTCCAACCAGCTCGCGATCACCATGGAGAACGTGCGGCTCTTCGAAGAGGTGCGCGCCAAGGAAGCGCACAGGGGAGAACTGCTGAGCAAGTTGATAACGGCCCACGAGGACGAGCGCCGCAGGATAGCCCGCGAGCTCCACGACGAGGTGAGCCAGTCGCTGACCGGCCTGTTGATGGGCATCACGGCGGCCGAGAGTCTCCGGGATCCTGCCGCCGTGCGGCAGCGCATGGACGCGCTCTACGCCTCCACAGAGGCCACCCTTGAGGAGGTTCGGAAGCTCATCTACGATCTGCGCCCGACCGCCCTCGACGACCTGGGCCTGGTCTCGGCGGTCCGCGCCCATGCCCGCGATCTTCTGGAGACCGCGGGCGTGGCCCTGTCGTTCGACGCCTCCGGGTTTGGCCACCGCCGCCTGAGCGCCGCGGTAGAGACCACCGTGTTCCGCGTGGCCCAAGAGGCGATCACCAACGTCGCCCGCCACGCACGGGCGCGTTCGGTTGCGGTGCGATTGGCGCTGAAGGGCGGGATGCTCACGCTGATTGTCGAAGATGACGGCGTGGGTTTTGACCTGGCCGGAGCCGTGGGCCGCCCGCCGGACCGCAGGATGGGTATCCTAGGCATGCAGGAGCGGGCCGCACTGATCGGAGGCGAATTGCACATTGACTCCAAGCGGGAGCACGGGACCCGCGTGGAGCTCACCGCGCGGATACGGGAGGGCGAGGCATGACGGCTGAGCGGGTGCGGGTGCTGATCGTTGACGACCACGCGCTGGTGCGTGAGGGCATCAAGTCGTTGCTGCAGGATGTCCCGGAGATCGAGGTGATAGGTGAAGCCGGGGACGGGTTCGCGGCGATCGAGGAGGCGCGCCGGCTTCGGCCGGACGTCGTGCTGATGGACATCGCCATGCCGCGGATGACCGGGGTGGAGGCCACCAGGCACATTCGGGAAGAGATGTCTGAGGTGCAGGTCGTGGCGTTGACGATTCACGACAACGAGGAGTACCTCTTTCAGATGCTGCGGGCGGGCGCGGCCGGCTACGTGCTCAAGAAGGCGCATCCATCGGAGATGCTCACGGCGATCGAGGCGGCCATGCGTCAGGAGACCTATCTGACGCCGGCGATGGCGAAGGGCCTGGTGTCGGATTACCTGCGGCGCGTCCGCACCGGTGAGGAGCAGATTGTCTACCGCGACCTCACCGACCGTGAGCGCGAGGTGCTCAAGCTCATCGCCGAGGGATACACCAACCCCGAGATAGCCAAACTACTGCACATTAGCGTCAAGACAGTGCAGGCGCACCGCGGGCACATCATGGAGAAGCTCGACCTGCACCGCCCGGCTGCGCTCATCATGTACGCGATCCGCAAGGGGTTGGTCGAGACGGACGGCTAGACAGCCACGTGGTCAAGATGGAGGAGGACATGCGGACAATCGCTTATCAGGACGTCGCAGATGCCGCGAGGCGACTGTGCATTGATGCCAACGTCCACCTGGGAGAGGACGTGCTCGGGCTGCTTCGCTCCGCCCGAGAGAGGGAACCCTCGACGCTCGGCCGGCGCGTGCTCGAAGAGATCCTGGAGAACAACCGGATAGCCGCAGCAGAGACCGTGCCCATATGCCAGGACACCGGGACGGCCTTCGTGTTCGTGGAGCTGGGCGACGAAGTCCGCATCAACGGCGGAGGGCTGCGCGACGCCGTGGACGAGGGCGTGCGCCGGGGATACACCGAGGGGTATCTGCGAAAGTCCATGGTGTCGGACCCGCTCCGGCGCCGGAACACCGGTGACAACTCGCCTGCCGTCGTGCACGTCGAGCTCGTACCCGGCGACCGCGTGCGCATGATCCTTCTGCCCAAGGGCGGCGGTGCGGAGAACATGAGCCGGATGACCATGCTGACCCCTGCCGACGGCGAGGGGGGCGTGCGGGCCTTCGTGATCGAGACCGTGGAGAGGGCCGGCCCCAACGCCTGCCCGCCCGTCGTTGTAGGTGTCGGGATCGGCGGGACCTTCGATACCGTCGGTTTCCTGGCCAAGCGGGCGCTGATCCGGGAGGCGGGAGAGCGCCACCCGGATCCCTTCTACGCCCGCATGGAGGAGGATCTCCTGGCGGCCATCAACGCGCTCGGCGTGGGTCCGATGGGGTACGGGGGCGAGACCACAGCGCTCGACGTGCGCATTGAGGTCTACCCATGCCACATCGTAAGTCTGCCGGTGGCGGTCAACCTGCAGTGTCACGCGGCGCGCGTGGCCCGCGCCGAACTCTGAGATACCGGAGATGGTGCCCATGGACCCGAAAAGCCTGACGACGCCCTGGTCCGATGCGACCGTGGAAGGACTGCGCGCAGGGGATCTCGTCCTAGTAAGCGGCGTGATCTACGGGGCGAGGGACGCTGCGCACAAGCGCCTGGTAGAGGCACTTGAGCGTGGCGAAACGCTGCCCGCCGATCTGCGCGGCCAGCTTGTCTACTATGTTGGTCCGACACCGGCCAGGCCCGGCCAGGTGATCGGCTCGGCCGGGCCGACGACCAGTACGCGTATGGACACATATGCTCCCACGCTCCTGGCCCAGGGGCTGAAGGGAATGATCGGCAAGGGCTACCGTTCCCAGCCCGTGCTGGAAGCCATGCGGCGTCATCGAGCCGTCTACATGGCGGCGACCGGCGGAGCTGGAGCGCTTCTGGCGCGGTGCTTCACCCGCGCCGAGGTTGTAGCCTACGAGGACCTGGGCCCAGAAGCCCTCTTTCGGTTCGAGGTGGCCGACTTCCCCGTTATCGTCGTCAACGACGCCTTCGGGGGAGACCTGTACGCTGAGGGGAAGAAGGCCTTTAGCAGAGCCACCCCTGGATGACGTTCCTGGCCCGCTCTACGAGGGCGGGCAGGGCAGCGCGCACCGGTTCGGAGAGGTCCGCGCCGAGATAGACTTCGGGTGTGCGCTCCACCGCCACAACGTGGATCTCCTCGGGCAGCTCCAGCCCCACTGCGGCGCCTATGGCAAGGGCCTCGCCGTACCCCACGTAGTGCGCCGATGGGCTGCGGACCACCGACGGCTCCAGCGAGAACTCGGATATCGTCCCCGGCCGCCCGCCGGTGGCCTGGCTGTCCACGAGCAGCACGCGGCGGGCGCCCACCACCTCGTCCAGGAGGGCCAGGCCGGAACGCACGCTGGTCCGGACCGACAAGCCGTCGCCCCGCAGGGTTTCGGCAACCAGCAGGCCCGCCGCGTCGTCACCCAGCAGGTCGTTCCCGACGCCCAGGACGAGAATGTCCTTGCCGCTCATCGCCTGATCTGGCGCACGAGTTCCCCCGCGCTGTCGTAGACCGAGGCAACCAGCGGCATCTCCCCTGGCAGCGAGTGCGTGGCGCACCCGTGGCAGGGATCGTAGGCCCGGAAGGCCATCTCGACCATGTTGAGGAGCCCGTCGTCCACCACGCCCTTGTGGATGACGCCCTTGGCGGCACTGTCCACCGACATGGCGATCCGCGCCGCGTTGTTCTGTGTGGCCACGATGAGATTGGCCCGGGCGATGAGCCCCCGGTCATCGGTCTCGTAGTGGTGTATCAACGTGCCCCTGGGTGCTTCAACGATGCCCACGCCGACCGAGGGCTGCTTGGTGGGCAGCACGCGCAGCTCTGTGCTCGTGATCTCAGGATCATCGGTCAGCTCCACCAGACGCTCGGCGGCGTACAGCAACTCGATCACCCGGGCCCAGTGGTTGGCCAGGGTGTGATGGACCGGCTTGCCGCCCAGCGCGGCGTAGAACTCCTCGTAGGCCTGCTGTGCCAGGGGCGTTGCCATCCCATCCGAGGCGTTGAGGCGCGCCAGGGGAGCCACGGCGTAGACGCCGCTTTCTGGGCCCTCAACGAAGCCCTTCCATCCGACCGGCTTCAGGTAGCAGAACTTGACGTAGCTCCACGGTTCAACGTGCTCCGCGACGTAGTTCAGGTAGTCCCCGGGCTTGAACTTGGCGTACTCCCTTCCAGAAGGGTCCACCACGCGGATCATGCCGTCGTAGAAGTTGACCTTGTTGTTGGCGTCCACCATGCCCATGTAGTAGGTCCGGTGGGTATAGGCATCCGAGGTAATGAGGCGGACGTAGTCGGGGTTCGCCAGCACCACCTTGCGGAAGACATCGAGCGTGAACTTGGCGAACTCCACCGAGCGGGCCGCCACCTCCCGGAAGCGTGGAAGATCTCCCGGGGCGATGCCCTTGGCTACCCCACCGGGCAACCCCAGGACAGGGTGGATCGTCTTGCCGCCCAGGTAGGTCTCCAGGTCGCGGAGCTCACGGCGCATCGCGATGACCTGCTTGCCGATCTCGATCCCGACGGCGGCAATGACCCCCAGGACGTTGCGCTGCTCCTTGGGGGCGGTGGGTCCCACCACGAAGTCCGGGCCGCCCAGGAAGTAGAAGTGCAGCGCGTGGTCCTCGACCATGAAGAGCGAGTAGTCCAGTTCGCGGATCTTCCTGGCCGCGGGCGGTGGTTCCACCTTGTACAGGTCGTCCAGCGCCTTGGTTGACGCCATGTGATGTGCGAGCGGGCAGACCCCGCAGATGCGGGAGGTGATCTGGGGCATGTCCTCGGCAGGACGCCCCCGGCTGAAGGTCTCAAACCCGCGCAGCTCAGGCACCTGGAAATAGGCGCGCTCAACCTCTCCCGCCTCGTCCAGGAAGATATCTATCTTGCCGTGCCCTTCCAGGCGCGTTATTGGGTCAATCACCACCCGCCGTCGCTGGCTGTAGGCCTGGTCCGCACGCTCCTTGCCCGCTTCCCATGCCTGCTGTGCGGCCTGAGAGATCTTCTTTGTCATTGTCCCTCACCGGGTCCTTTCTCGCGGCATCTATCGCGCAAGCGCAAATGCAGGTGCTACCAACTCCGTGCCTATGCCCAGCCGCTTCGCGGGTATTCCCATCGCGAGCCCGAGCAACTGCGTGAAGTAAAGGATCGGCAAGGATAGATTCGTGCCGAACTCGCGATTCACGTGCCGCTGGTAGCATTCCAGGTTGAGCTGGCACAGCGGGCAGACGGTTGCGATCACCTGAGCGCCGCGATCCACGGCGTTCTGGAGCAGGTCGCGTACCATGGTCAGCGCCGCCCTGCGGTTGGTCACGATCAGTGAACCGCCGCAACACCGGAGCTTGAGCGGGTAGTCGGTAGGGGTCGCCCCTACGGCGGAGAGCAGATCCTCGAAGAACCGGGGATGCTCCACGTCCTCCCGGTCCTTCTGCGGCCTGACCACCTGGCAGCCGTAGTAGGGCGCAACGCGAAGGCCTTTCAGGGGGCTAGAGACCCGCTTCTTGATCTCGTCGATCCCCACGTCTCTCACGAAGACCTCTATCAGGTGCCGCACCTGGATGCTCCCTGAGAACTGCAGGTCGTCTTCCTGCAGGGCGTAGTTGATGTGCTCCGCCAGATCAGGGTCTTCCTTCAGGTGCGCGTTGGTGAAGTACATATTCTTGTAGCAGCCGCTGCAGGGCGCCACAAGGTCCAGGCCGGTCTTCTCGGCAATGGCCAGGTTGCGCGCGGACAGCGTGTGCGCAAGGAGTTCGTCAACGTGGAAGTACGCGGTGGCGCCGCAGCAGTTCCAGTCCTCCAGCTCCTTGAGCTCCACGCCCAGCCGTTGCGCAACCTCCATGGTGGAGACGTGGTAGGATGCCGCCATCTTTTCCAGGGAACAACCCGGGTAGTAGCTGTAGGCCTTCATGCCACCCTCCCCATCGGGATGATCCGGTTGAGGACCCCCCTGAACCTGGCCGACCTCTTGAGCCGCTTGGGGAAGAGGGGCAGGCGCCCCTTCATGAAGAGGGCCAGGGCGTTGCGGGCGTCGTACAGGAAGGTCCTCAGGCCGTAGTGGAAGAGGTAGGGCGTAGCCAGCGCGGGCTCGAAGGACTTCCCGTTCTTCAAGATCATCCTCGCGAACCGCCGGGAGAAGTCCGCGCCGATCGTGCCTCTCCTGATGTGGTTCCTCCACATGGAGTAGCGCTTGAGGCCGTACATCATGCCCGCGATGTCTATGCCCGCCGGGCACCTCACGGTGCACTGGTAGCAGGAGGCGCAGTACCAGAAGGCGTTGCTCGACAGCACGGGCTTCCTGAGATCCGCCCGGATCAACGCGATGATGTTGCGCGGCGAGTGGTCCATGAAATCGGCCACCGGACAAGTCGAGGAGCAGGTGCCGCACTGGATGCAGCTCTGCACCGGATTCGTCTCCGCGCTGTACAGCAGGTTGACGATCTCACTTGAAAACGAGGGTTTCACTGGCATCGTATGATCTCCCTGTGTCTACTATACTACTTCGGTGCCTTGCGCTTTGCCGCCAGTTCGAGTAAGGCGCTCACCTTGTCCAGGAGAAGCTTGGGCTCCACCGGTTTCTCCACCAACTCGTCCACCGGAAGGAGGTGAGGATGGAGGGGCTGGCCCGGGAACAGGAAGGCGATCTGTTCGCGCAGCCCCGTGATTATCAGTACCGGGATCTGGCTCAGGACGGGGTCCTTCCTCAACTTGCGTGCCACCATGATCCCCTCTGCGCCTCGCCCCATCATGATGTCCAGCAGCAACAGGTCGTAGGGTTTGGTCTTGAGCGCCTCCAGTCCGGTCCGAGGATTGTAGGCGGCGTCAACCAAGTAGCCCGCGGATTCCAGAATGGACTTGATCCCCTCCACGAAGTCGGGATCATCGTCTACTATCAGCAGTCGTGTCTCTTGGCTCATGTCACACGTCCCCCTTGCGGATTCTCCGGTCCGCCGGCTTCCGGAGTATGATGCGTTCCCGTATCAGAACCCTGCGCCGGCAAGGCGATCACAAAGGTGCTGCCTTCACCCAGCCTGCTGGTTACCGTGATTGTCCCGCCATGGGCCTCGACGATTCGCCTGGTGATGGCGAGACCCAGTCCTGCTCCGGCCTCGTCTCCTGCTCCGGCCCGGCCCCTGTAGAAGCTCCCGAAGATGTACGGCAGCTCGGCTTCGTCTATGCCGATGCCCGAGTCCTGGACCGCTACCAGTATGCGATCCGCCTGCTGCTCGGCGCTCACGCGGACCCTGCTCCCTGATCGCGAGTACCTTATCGCGTTGCCAAGCAGGTTTACTACCGCTTCGACCAGCGTGCCTTCGTCCCCGTGCACGAGATCGAGCGGTTCCCCCACGAGCGTGTCTACCTCTATGTCCTTCCGCACCGCGTACGGAAGGACGTTCTCGACCGCCTTGGAGATCACGTCGGCCACGGAAGTTGGGCCGAAGTTCTCCTTGATGCTTCCGATGTCGCTGGAGATCGCCCTGAGCCAGGTGTGGATCATCTCGAGGAGGTCGTTGATCCTGGATTTCATCCTCTCCAGGCGGGCCATCTGGGCTTCATTGACCCGGTCCGACAGTTCCTGCATCAGCCGGATCAAGTTCTGCTGGACGGCGCTGAGGGGGGACTTGAGCTCGTGAGAGATGATGGCCGCGAAGTTCTCCTGCAGCAGCTCCTTCTCGCGCCGCAGCGCGATCGTCTCCAGCACCAGCTCGCGCTTCTCGATGCCCCTCTTCGTGATCAGGCGGAACTCGTCGGGTGTGAAGGGCTTGGGGAGGAAGTCGTAGGCCCCCTTCTGCATGGCTTCCACGGCAGAGGCCAGCGTGGCATACCCGGTGATCACGATCGCCACGATTGAGGGGTCGAGGGCGCGGATCCTCTCCAACACCTCGAACCCCGAGATGCCGGGCATCTTGAGGTCCACGAACACGAGGTCCGGCTGGAACTCCGCCACCTGCCTGAGGCCCACCGAGCCGTCCGCCGCCGTCCTCGTGGCGTACCCGCTGCCCTCGAGAATCCGGCTGCACGAATCCAGCACGATCTCCTCGTCGTCTATTATGAGTATCCTGGGCTTGATCTCCATCTGCTACGCTTCACCAACGGCCTTGACAGGCAGCCTCACGATGAAGGAAGTCCCTTCTCCTACCTCGCTCTCCACCAGGATCGTGCCGCCGTGCTCCTTGACGATGCCGAAGCTGATCGACAGCCCCAGCCCGGTACCGTGCCCCCGGTTCTTGGTGGTGAAGAAGGGGTCGAATACCCTCTCCATGTCCTCCGGGCGGATGCCGTGCCCGGTATCGCTGATCTTGAACTCGAGGTGCCCGCCGTCGGGATCGGCCCGTGTGGACAGGGTCAGGCGCCCCACGCCGCCCATCGCCTCGGCGGCGTTGATTATCATGTTCATTACCACCTGCTGAATCTGGGCAGGGTCCACGACGGCCAGCGGCAGCCCCTCCTGGAACTCCTTGATGACCTGGATGTTGTGGAACTGCGCCTGATTCTCGACGAGCGAGATACACTGCTGAAGGATGGAGTTGACGTCCGAGGGGCGCTTGTGGGGCTTCACGGGCCGGGCATAGTCCAGCAGTCCCCGGACGATATCCCGGCAGCGGCCTGCCTGGTCCACGACCTTGCCGAGGGTTTCGCGCAGCTGTTCTTCCGGGGGGGCCTTCTCCAGGAGCAGGTGTGTGTAGGCGACGATTCCCTGGAGGGGGTTGTTCAGCTCGTGGGCCACGCCCGCGGCGAGCTGCCCGGTGATCGCCAGCCTCTCAGACTCCATGATTCTCTTTCGCGCGTATTCCTTCAACTGCGCGTCCCGCTGCTTCAGGGCGGACGCCATGTTGTTGAAGCTGTCTGCCAAGTCCTGAAGCTCGTCATTGGTTCGGATCTCAACGGTTGCGTCCAGGTTGCCGCGGGCCACCTCCCTCGAGGCGGAGACCAGTTGCCGTACGGACGCGGATACCTTTCGCGAGATGAAGTAGGACACGCTCATGGACAGCAGCGCGCCCGTGAGCGTCAGGGCCAGGAGCACGGACACGGCCTCTTTCCTGAGGTCCACGTACTTGCGCTCCAGGACGCCCACGTACAGTATCCCTATGATCTTGTGGCTGAAGCTTTCTATTGGCTCGTATGCGGTGATGTACCAGTTGTTGACCACGTAGGCACGTCCTATCCAGGGATTGCCCGACACGATGACCTGGTTGTAGACGTCCTCCGCGATCCGCGTTCCTACTGCCCTTGTGCCGTCTGCGGCCCTAACGTTCGTTGAGATCCTTACGTCGTTCAGGAAGATCGTTGAGGTCCCTATGTCGTGTCCTTTGTACTCCACGTCCTGGAACACGGTCTGCTTGATCTTGTCCACGATCTCGAAGTTCCGGTTGAGCAGGATCCCGCCGTACAGGATTCCGAGCAGGTTGCCGTGGGAGTCCAGGATGGGGGCCGCCGCCTTCAGCATCATGCCCGCGGTCTCCTCGGTGGCCTCCCGAGGCGCGGCCATGGGCGTCTCGATGATCTTGAAGTAGGCCTGTTCGGCCAGGGCGGGCGACTCCTTGCGCAGATCTGCCGCCGGAACCAGCGAAACCCCTGCGGCGGGCTTCCTGCTTTGCATGACGGCCGCTACCAGTTCGTCATGGCTCACGTTGTCGCCGGTAAGTTTGGGATTGCTGGTGCGCAGGAGCACGTTGCCGGACCGGTCGGTGACCGTGAGCACGTCTAGCCGCTCGTCTTCCCGGATTCTCGCCAGCTCCCCGGCGATCTGGTCCGTCCCTCCTGACAGCATCGCGTCTCTCAGGAAGAACCTTCCCGCCGAGAGTCGCACAACATCGTTGACATGACCCAACTTCCCGTGCAGGATCTCGCGCGCCGCGTTGAGGTTGTTGCGCACGCTCGCCTGGGCCTCAGACATGACGATCCTGCCGATGAGGTGGGTCCCCACGACGGCGAAGACCGCTATCGTGATCCCGATGATCAGCAGGTAGCTGACGACAAGCTTGGTGGCTACGGGTACCGTTCCACCGTTCCTGCGCACGGATATGAACCCGGGCAGGTACCTTCCGATGATCCCCTTCAGGGTACTGGACATCGCGTCTTCCGTGCCGGGCCCTCCTCAACCTCCTACTGCGCCGCCTCGGCCGGGGAGACCTGTGACACCTTGCGCCGCAGGCGTGAGGCCGGGAGCGAATAGCGGTAGAACGTGCCCACCGGGTCTGGGATCGAGGAGAGAACGGCCTCGACGGCCTCCGGGCTGTTGGCGTCGAAGGCGGAACCCACGGCAGAGACAAGCTTGGCGCCCACATCGTGGACGCGCGACGTCGGCCCAAAACACCCGGTGCAGGGCATGTTGCCGCTAGGACACAGGGCTTCGCATCCGGCGCGCGTGGCCGGTCCCAGGCACAGCAACCCCTGCGACAGCAGGCAGGTTTCGGGGTCAATCAACACCTGGTGCGGGCGCTTGAAGCTGGTCAGGAGCAGGCGGTCCGGCTTGGTGGCCTTCAGGCGGCACTGGTCGCACAGCGCGACGTCGGGCGCCAGCACGCTGCCCCGCGGTGGGAGGGCGCCGGAGAGGATCGCCTGGACCGCGTCCATGAGCAGCTTTGGAGTGGGAGGGCAGCCCGGAAGGTAGTAGTCCACTTCCACGACCTGATCCAGGGTGCGTACGGTGTCGCGGAAGGCCGGGAGCGTGGTCAGGCGGCCATTCTCCTGCCAGGCCTCCTGGGGCCGCGTGCCTTCCGGGTTGACCACCGAGGGTGCCTCGCCGTAGCTACCGCGCAGGACCGACTCGCGGTCCCAGAGGTTCGCGAGCCCTGGGATTCCTCCCAGGTGGGAGCACGCGCCAAAGGCGATCAGGAACTGCGCCTTGCGCCGCAGCAGGTGTGCCATCTCCTCCTGCTCCGAGGTGCGGACCGCGCCGTTGACGAACGCGACCGCGATGGACCCATCCGGCCTCGCTTCCACGTCGCTCCGCTTGAAGTCCAGGGCAACAGGCCAGAAGATGATGTCCACGGCATCCACGACGGCCAGGACGCCATCGGCCAGATCAACGACCGCCTCCTCGCATCCTCCGCAAGAGGCGCACCAGTAGAAGGCGACCTGCGGCTTTGTCGGGTTAGACATCTCGTTCACCTCCCGGTGGATGCGGCGGCGGCCGCGGGGGCCTCGGTGGGCCCGTGATGGGGCAAGACCTCTGCGTCCCAGCCCCTGCGCTTCGCGGGGAGATCAAGCCTGCCCAGGCGGCGGACGGCCCCAACCATTTCGTTGATGACGCGGGCCACCTTGTCGCCTTCCGAAGCAGAGATCCATTCCAGCCGGAGACGCTCGTCCTCGACTCCCATCTCGCGGAGAACTCGCTTCAACAGCGCTATCCGGCGGAGCGTCTTGTAGTTTCCCTCCACGTAGTGGCAGTCCCCAGGATGACAGCCGCCGATGAGTACCCCATCGGCGCCCTGCGCGAACGCCTCGACCACGAACTGCGGATCCACACGCCCCGAGCACATCACGCGGATGATGCGGACATTGGGAGGGTACTTCATCCGAGAGGTGCCGGCCAGATCCGCCGCGGTGTAGGTGCACCACGTGCAGAAGAAAGCCACGATCGTTGGCTCCTGCCCATTTGCCGTCCCGATTCTCTGCTCTTCCATCAGACTCTCCACCTCACTGGCGGATCAGATAGTTCCTAGGAAGCCGCCGTGGCCCCAGCGAGCACGCCCTGGATCTCGGCGTATATCTGCCTGTCGTCGAAAAGGTGCTGCTGGATGGACCCCGATGGGCACGCCGCCACGCAGACCCCACAACCCTTGCACAGCGCCTCGTTGATCAGCGCCTTGGCGGTCGCCGCATCGAAGGCGATGGCCGTGTAGGGGCACAGGGGGACGCACGTCTTGCAGCCGGAGCACTCCTCTGCGAGCACGTATGCGGTCGTGGGCTCAAGTTCGAAGTAGCCGGCATCGATGAGCGACAACGCCTCGGCCGCTGCTGCACCGGCCTGGGCCACGGAGTCCGGGATGTCCTTTGGACCCTGGCATGCGCCGGCCAGGAAGATGCCGTCGGTGAACGTGTTCACCGGCGCCAGCTTCGGGTGCCTCTCCAGGAACCAGCCCTCGTTCGAGCAGGAGATGTTGAACATCCTGCGCACCTCCTGCGCGTCCGGCTGCGGATCCAGACCCGGGCTGAGCACAACCATGTCCACGGGGATCCGCCGGATCATGCCGGCCAGCGTGTCCTCTACCTGGATTACGAGCTTGCCCTGCTCCTCAGGCGTGGTTGCCCAGTCGGACACCTGGCCCACCTTGCCCCGGACGAAGTGCACGCCCTCGGCCAGCGTCCTGGTGTAGAACTCCTCGAAGCCCTTCCCTGGCGTGCGGACGTCAATGTAGAAGTTGTAGACCTCGGCCTCGGTCCGCTCCTTGATCAGGTGGGCCAGCTTGATGGAGTACATGCAGCAGACCCTGGAGCAGTAGACGTTGTAGTTCTCGTCGCGGGAGCCGACGCAGTGGATGATCCCCACCCGCTCGGGCACCCGGCCGTCGCGCAGCACAACCTCGCCGCCGGTCGGGCCGGAGGCGTTCACCAGACGCTCGATCTCCAGGGCCGAGTAGACGTTCGGATACACGCCGTAGCCGTAGTAGGGGACCCGGCCGGCATCGAACGTCTTGAACCCGGTTGCCAGGACGATGGCGCCGACCTCGATCTCCTCGGTGTGCTCGGTCTGGCGGAAGTCTATGGCATTGCGTTCGCCGCAGGCCTCCACGCAGGTCTTCTTGCACTTGCCCGACTTGAACTCGATGCAGGTCTCGGGGTCAATGACGACGACCTGCGGGACCGCCTGGGGGAAGGGGATGTAGATCGGGCGGCGCTTGCTCAACCCCAGATTGAACTCATCTGGATGCTTGGCTTCCTTGTAGATGCAGGCCGGGATGCACTCCTGGCAGCCGATGCACAACTCCTCGTTGATGTAACGGGGCCGGCGCTTGACCTTGACCTTGTAGTTACCCACGTACCCCTCGACCTGCGAGACCTCGGAGTAGGTCCACAGCGTGATGTTGGGGTGGGCCCGGACAGCGGTCATCTTAGGGGTCAGGATACACGCCGCGCAGTCGAGCGTGGGAAAGGTCTTGTCGAACTTGGCCATGTGCCCGCCGATTGTGGGCTCGCGCTCCACCAGGTAGACGTGCTTGCCACCGTTGGCGAGCGTGAGCGCTGCGTGGATGCCTGCGATCCCGCCTCCTACCACGAGCACAGCCGGGTTTATGGGGACACGCCGCCGTTCCAGCGGCTCGTGGTAGATGACCCGATGGACCGCCGCGCGGACCAGGTCCTGGGCCTTTCGCGTTGCCTCCTCCATGTCGGTGTGCACCCAGGAATCGTGCTCGCGGATGCTCACCATCTGGAAGTAGAACGGGTTCAGCCCGCCTGCCTCTGTTGCGCTACGGAACGTGCGCTCGTGGAGCAGCGGCGAGCAGGCCGCGACGACGATCCGATCCAGCTTGTGCTCCGCTATGTCCTTTTGGATGAGCACCTGGCCAGGATCGGAGCACATGTACTTGTAGTCGCGCGCCACGGCGACCCCGAGCAGGGTGGCCGCGTACTCGGTCAGGCGCTGGACGTCAACCATCCCGGCGATGTTCTTGCCGCAGTGGCAGATGTAGACGCCGACTCGCGGCCCACCGTTTGCAGAAAGGGCCTCACGCATGACCTGACACCTCCGGGGTTGTTGCTTCCTCGACCAGTTCGGCGAGGTCCTTGACCACGAGCCTGCCTTCCAACCCGGCCGTCTTCACCGCATCACGGAACATGGCCATCTCCTTGGGGCAGGATACGACCAGCGTATCCACCGCGTCCAATGCGGCCGCCTCCCGAACGCGGCTCTCCGCCGGCCGCTCCTTGATGCCCGCCGCATCCTTCATCCAGATCCTGCCGCCGCCGGCGCCGCAGCAGTACGAGCTCCTGCGGTTTCTCGGCATCTCGACCAGGTCCGTACCCAACGCCCGCAGCACACGGCGCGGCGCGTCGAAGACGCCGTTGTACCGCCCGAGGTAGCAGGGATCGTGATAGGTGACGCGGCGGCTCAGCTTCCCGACCGGCCACACGCCGCCGGGCTGGACCAGGCGATCCAGGACCTCGGTATAGTGCACCACCGGCCAGGTAGCGCCAAACTTCGGGTATTCGTTCTTGAGGGTGTTGTATGTGTGGGGATCGGTGGTTATGACCTCGTCGAACTCACACCCCCGCATGGTGGCCAGGTTCTTCTCTACGAGCATTTCGTAGAGACCTTCCTCGCCGACCCGCCGCGCGTCGTTCCCGCTGCCGGACTCCCCGTCGTAGAGGATGCCGAAGTCGACCCCTGCCCGATTCAGGACGCGCGCCGCCGCGCGGGTGGCGTCGCGCGCGGCCGGATCATAGGACGCGTAATCCCCGACGAACCACAGGTACCGTGCGCGCTCCTTTCGGATGTCCTTGATGGTGACATCCAGTCCTTGCGTCCACCTGGCGCGCGCCCTGGGAGACTGGCCGAAGGAGTTGCCGTAGCGAGATGCCGCCGTGAGCGTGTCCTGCAGGGTCGCGTCCACGTCTCCCTGGCCCGTCAGGAAACGGCGCATCTCAACGATCTTTGGGATTGGCTCTATGTAGACCGGGCACATCTCGTGGCAGGCGCCGCAGGTGAAGCAGGACCAGATTGCCTCCCTGGTGATCACGTCACCCACCATAGCCCGGCCGCCGTTGCCGTCACCGAGCCGCGCCCGCAGATGGTCCCGGAGGTCGAGGACCAGCCCCTTCGGGCTCAGCGGTGCGCCGGACAGCCAGGCCGGACAGGCCGCCTGGCAGCGTCCGCACTCCGTGCACGCGTCGAGGTCGAGCAGGTGCTTCCAGGTGAACTGCCGGAGAGAGGAAGCCCCCGGACCCTCGGCACCGGGGCTACCTCCCGACGGCAGCCTTCCAAGCGGCTCGAGAGACCGGAAGAAGATGCTGAGCGGTGCCGTCAGGATGTGCATCGCGCGCGAGAACGGCAGGTAGGCGATGAACGCGAAGGCGGCCACCGCGTGCCCCCACCAGGAGATGCGGTGGAGCCGCAAGATCCCTTCCTGCGGCATGCCCAGGAACGCCTGGGCGAACAACCAGCCCCCTGGAGACCACGCTCCCCACGGGTCGCGTGTTGCAACGATCCGCAGACCCTCCACCACGAAGCCGCTCGCCAGGATCACGAAGATCAGGACCAGCAGGACTGAATAGCCGTCGCTCCCCCGGGGCTCCACCAGACGCTTGGGCCTCAGCCCCCACCTTCTGAGAAGTGCCATGCCGGTGCCCACGAGCGCCAGGATGCCGAACAGATCCACCACGAGGGACATGAAGTACAGGTAGAACGGACCCTGCAGCGTCGGCAGGCCTACGTACTCCTGAAGGAGCACCATGCACGTCGCCACCAGCAGCACGATGAACCCCCAAGACAGGGTCGCGTGGAGTACTCCGGCGTAGGCCTCCCGTAGTATTCTGAACTGCACCCCTGCCTGGGCCACAACCCCGATCAGGCGCTCCCAGAGCCGATCCCACCGGGGTTCGGGCCGGCCGTGCAGCCAGCGCCGCACGGCTGCGAACGCTCCCCACAGGAAGACGATCAGGAACGGCAGGAATACCGCGTAGATCAGCTTGTGCTCGGCGATGTTCCAGTTCAGTTCACGCATCGGCATGGCCCTGCCTCACGCCCTGCGTCCCCGGAGCGCCTGCGTGAGGGCGGGCAGGAGATCGTACATGTCAATGACGATCCCGTAGTCCGCGATGTCGAAGATGGGCGCCTTGGCATCGGAGTTGACGGCGATAATCAGGTCGGAGTCCTTCATCCCCTCGGCGTGCTCAGGAGCGCCGCTGATTCCCAGGGCCAGGTAGAGCTTCGGCTTGACGATCATTCCCGACTTCCCAACCTGCCGGCTCATGGGAAGCCATCCCTGATCCACCACCGGGCGCGAGGCGCACACCGTTCCGCCCAGCGCTCCGGCCAGCTCTTCCGCCAGAGGGATGTTGTCCTGCCTCTGGATCCCGCGGCCGACGGCCACGAGCACGGCCGACTTCGTTATGTCCACGTCGCCCGGCTCCGGTTCGAGGATCCTGATCGCCCTCATCCCAACGGCTTCGAGCGGTGCCGGCATTGGCACCACCTCGACCGGGGGCGGGCTCTTGGCGAGGCCCGCCTCCGAGGGGAACGAGCCAGGCATCACGGTTACAACGACAGGCCCGCTCGCCTCCGCCTCGCAGAGCAGTTTGCCCCCGCACATCTGGCTGGTGGCGACCGTGCGCCCATCCCTCACCTGGAGGTTGACGCAGTTGACGATCAGGGGCCGCTCGAGCACCGCGGCGAGCACCGCGGCGAGGTCCATGCCCATTGACGTCGCGCCGAAGAGGACGACGCGCGGTGCTTCCTTCTCGACCAGGGCCCGGATAACGGCGGCGTGCGAGCCGGGCGTGTACTCGGCCAGCCCGGCATCCTCGACGTACAACACGCCGTCCGCCGCCAGGGTCTCAGCCAGCGGCTGAACCTCGTTGCCTACGAGCACTGCGATCAGCTGGCCGCCAAGCGCGTCCGCGATCTCGCGCCCCTTGCCAAGGAGCTCGTAGGTGTGCCCCGCGACCTTTCCCCTCAGGTGTTCAATGTGGACCCAAACGTCCTGGCCGGCTGGACTCATGGCGCTAGCCCCCGATCCTCGAGGATCTTGATTATCTGCCCTGCCAGCTCCTCTGGAGATCCGTCCAGCATCTGCGCGTGCTCTGCGGGTTCGGGCTTGAACAGGCGGATCACCGCGGGCTCGGCCGGGACCGCCACCGCCACGGCCTCCCTCTTGTCCAGCGTCCTTGTCTTCATGACCTCCCGGATTCGCGCCACCGGAACGTAGCGTGGGGGCTGCGGGGCCGACAGCACACCGACTACGGCCGGCAGCGTGACCTCTATCTCGGCGGCGGCCCCTCCAGGGTACTCCTTCTGGACGAGGACCTTGCCTTCGCCTGAGGGCTCCACCGACCGCGTGACGCCGACGTAGGGAAGGGCCATCATCCCGCCCAGCATGCCTGCGACGTGGGCGTCCAGGTCGTCTATGGCCTGAACGCCGGCGAGGATCAGGTCCGGCCGTATCCCTCCCAGCGCCTCCTTGAACGTGGCCGCGGCCGCGCGCTTGCCCAGCCCCGTCTCCGGTATCCCCGTGAGATTGACGGCCTCGTCGGCGCCGCGGGCCAGGGCAGCGTAGAGCACCTGGTCGGCATCGCCGTAGTCCATGGCCAGGACCGAGACGCTCGCCCCGTGCCTGTCCTTCAGGAGCAGCGCCTGCTCGAGCGCATGATCGTCGCTCTCGCTGATGACGTAGCGCATCCACTGGGTATCGAGTGCCTTTCCCGTGGAGTCGATCTCCAGCTCCTCGACCAGATCCGGGACCATGTTCAGCAGGACGGCTATTCTCACGCCGGCTTCACCCCCGGTGCACTGATGGACTCGTCCAGCAACTCGATGATGTCCTTCACGATCATCTTGCCCTCGTTCCCGGTGGACTTGAGAGCGTCCTCGAAGCGCGAGGCCTCGAACGGGCAGGATACCGCCAGGACTTCTGCCCCGGTCGAGAGGGCGTGGGCGATCCGCCGGTCAGAGAGCCGCTCGTGGGCGGCCTGCCAGATCACGGTGTCCAGCCACATACCGCCGCCTCCGCCGCCGCAGCACAGGGCGTTTTCCCTGGCGAACGGCATCTCTACGAGCGAGATGCCTGGGATTGCCCGCAGCAGTTCCCGGGGGGATTCGTACATGCCGCACATGCGCCCCAGGCAGCAGTTGTCGTGGTAGGTCACCTTCGCCTCGATGCGGTTCTTCAGCAATGGCCGCAGGGCGTCCATCCTCGCTGCCAGGAACTCCACGTAGTGCCTGACCGGGTAGCGCCGCCCGGTTGCCAGGGGGTAGATGCGGGTGAGCGAGTTGAAGGCATGCGGATCGCCGGTCACGATTTCGTTGTACTCGTACTTGTCGAAGAGCGATGTGTTGTACTCCACCAGACTCTCGAACAGGCCTGCCTCGCCCGAGAGGCGCTCGCAGTCCCCCACGCAGTGCTCCTCAGGCCCAAGGATCGCGAAGTCCACGCCAGTAGCGTGCAGCACCCGGGCCATGGCCTGAGCCTGCCGCTGGTTCCGCGGGTGATAGGATGGATAGCATTCAACGAGCCACAGCGCCTCGACCGGCCGCTGGAGCTGCCCGATGATCGGCACAGGTACCCCGGCGCCCTTCGTCCACTCGATCCGCTTCCTGGGGCCCTCCCCGAGAGAGTTCCCGTACCTGTACGTGTTGTCGAGCGCCTTCTTGAACTCGGCCGGGAGCGTATGGCCGGCGCTTATGGCAGCGTCGCGCAGGGCCGGGAACAGAACGTCCGTGATCTTCAGTCCGCTCGGGCACCTGGCCGTGCAGTTGTAGCACGAGACACACAACCACAGGGTATTGCTCTTGAGCACCTGGTCCAGCAGGCCTTCCTTGAGGAGGTAGATAGAATGGCGAGGAGTGTACTCCATGGCGGAGGCCAGGGGGCAGGCCCCGCCGCACATCCCGCACTGGATACAGGGGTTGAACTCAGCCTTCCAGGCGGTTCGTGGGTCGGATGATGCAGAGGACGGCGCGCTTCCTGCTGGCACGGCAGACTGCATGTCTCCGCTCAACTCCGTGTCCTCCCTGTGGAGGCCCTCTCCACCCGGGCGGATCCTGCCGGGCATGGACAGCCCCCATTCTCTTAGATACAATTCCACTTCAGCCGGCCTAGAGATAGAATACGGCGACTACCCTATTCCGGCCTGCCAGAGAGGCCCGTGCCTGGTTGCCGATTTCCCTTATCGGTCATCCACGAACCCTAGGGTCGCCGCCCTAGGCCAGCGCACCAATCACTGCCGCGCATTTCCAGGGGCTCGCCTTTGGGCGGCGAATATGTGTGGGGGTGATGCCACCGATGCCCAGTAGACGAGACCTGACACCTGTCATTCGACCCTCGACCATAGCCGTCATCGGCGCTTCCCGCGATCCGGCCAAGGTGGGGTATGCGATCTTCCACAACATTCTTACCGGGGGGTTCCAGGGTGCGGTGCATCCGGTGAATCCGACTGCCCGCGCGATCAGCGGGGTACGTGCCTATCGGTCGGTTCTGGAGGTTCCGGATCCCGTGGACCTGGCAGTGGTGATCACCCCGGCTCCCCTCGTGCCGGGAGTCCTGGACGAGTGCGGCCGCGCCGGGGTCCGCGGCGTGGTGGTGATCTCAGGCGGATTCCGCGAAGTGGGGGAGGAGGGCCGCAGGCGCGAGGACCTGGTTCGCGAGCGGGTTGCGCGTTGGGGTTTTGCCCTGATCGGACCCAACTGCCTGGGCGTGATCAACACCGCGCCGGACGTTCGGTTGAACGCGACCTTCGCCGCGCAGATCCCGGATGCCGGCAACATCGGCTTCCTGTCGCAGTCAGGCGCGCTCACCGCGGCGGCGCTCGACTATGCGCGCACCAAGCGCATCGGGTTCTCGAAGGTATTCAATCTCGGCAACAAGGCGGACGTGACCGAGCTGGAGTTGCTGGAGGTACTGGCCGGCGACCCGGATACGCACGTCATCCTGCTCTACGTGGAGGAACTGAGCGAGGGGCGGCGCTTCATCGAGACCGCCCGCGAGATCAGCGAGCAGTCGCCTCCCAAACCCGTCCTCGTGCTCAAGGCGGGTCGCACCGCGGCCGGTGCCAGGGCGGTCTCGAGCCACACCGGGTCGCTGGCCGGCTCCGACCAGGTCTACGAGGCCATTTTTGCGCAGGCCGGCGTGCTGCGGGTCGAGAGCATCGAGGAGCTGTTCGACTACGCGGGCGCGTTCTCGCGCCAGCCGCTGCCCAAGGGGAGGCGCGTCGCGATTGTCACCAATGCCGGCGGCCCTGGCATCCTGGCCACGGACGCCTGCATACGAGAGGGCCTGGAGCTGAGCAGGCTCTCGGAGGCGACGATTGGGGCGCTGCGGCTCGTCGTGCCTGGCGAAGCCCATGTGGGCAATCCCCTTGATATAATCGGCGACGCGGACGACCGCCGATACGACGCGGCCCTCGATGCTGTGTTGGCCGACCCGTCGGTGGACGCGGCCGTGGTGCTGGTGACCCGACAGGCGACCATTGACGTTGAGGCCGCGGCCGACGCGGTCATCCGGCGGGCGCGCGCCTCCGGCAAGCCGGTGCTGGCCTCGTTCGTCGGCGCCCTGGCCGTGGAGTCGGGCGTTGCCCGCCTGGAGGAGGCCGGGATTCCGCACTACCCCTTTCCTGAGGCAATTGCGCGGACGCTGGCCGCGATGGCGCGGTACGTCTCGTGGATCGGGCGGCCCCGCACCAGCTACCTGACCTTCGAAGACGTGGACCGAGACCGCGCGCGGCGGATCATCGCCGGCGCGGAGCCGGGGTTCCTGTCGGAGTCGGCGGCCCTGGAGCTGCTGGAGGCCTATCGGCTCCCGCTGCTGCCGTGGGCAGTGGCCACCAGCGCCGACGAGGCGGCGGCCCGTGCGCTGGAGATCGGGCTTCCTGTGGCCCTAAAGATCCTCTCTCCGCAGATCATTCACAAAGTGGACGTGGGCGGGGTGCGCCTCAACCTCAGGACCGCGGCCGAGGTCCGGGCGGCCTACGAGGCCATGATGGTCTCGATACGCAAGCACCACCCCGACGCGACGCTGCACGGGGTGCTGGTGCAGGCGATGGCGCGCAAGGGGCACGAGGTGATCCTGGGGCTCAGCCACGACGCGCAGTTCGGTCCGGTGTTGATGTTTGGACTGGGCGGGATATACGTGGAGGTCCTGAAGGACGTCACCTTCCGCCTGGCGCCGGTCAGGGAGCTGGGAGCCCGGCGCATGGTTGAGGAGACCCGCACCGCGGCCATCCTGCAGGGCGTCCGCGGCGAGCCCCCGTCGGACCTGGAGGCCATAGTCGAGTGCCTCCTGCGCCTGTCCCAGCTGGCCGTTGACTGCCCAGAGGTAGCGGAGCTCGACATCAACCCCCTCTTTGTCTACGCGGAGGGGCAGGGCGCCGCCGTGGCAGACGCACGGGTGCGGATCGCGCCTCCCCCGGGGTGATCTTACTGAAGCGCCTTCGGCGTATGCCGCTACTCTACAAAATCCTGGCGGCCAACGCGGTCATTGTCCTCCTGGGCGCGGTGGTCGGCACGGCCATCTCTCTCCGGCACGGCGCCCTGCATCCTGGTGAACCGCACCGCGATCTGATGGCGTCTTTCGCGCTGGCCGGGGTCGCGATCAGTCTGGCCGTGAACTACGCGGTCCTGCGGGTGCTGCTCCGACCGCTGGATCACCTGCAGCGCGCGGTGGACGCCGTGCGCGCGGGCGAGATAGGCGTGCGGGTGGCACGCGAGGGCATATCGGACGAGCGGTTCGAGCACCTGGCGGATACCTTCGATCGAATGCTCGCGACCCTGGAGGAACACGCCGAGCGGCTGCGCCTGCTGCCCGGGCAGATCCTGCGCGTACAGGAAGAGGAGCGCCGCAGGATCGCCCGCGAACTGCACGACGAGGCCGCGCAGTCAATAACCTCGCTTTTGGTCCGCCTGCGCCTGGTGGAGCAGTCCCAGACGCCCGAGGCGGCACGGGAGCGCGTGCGCGAACTGCGCGATCTAACGATGCGCGCCCTGGAGGACGTGCGCCGCATCGCGTTGGAGTTGCGGCCGTCCGTCCTCGACGACCTGGGGCTGGTGGACGCGCTGCATGCGCACGTGGACGCCCTGAACGCTGCCGGCGGCACCCGGGTGACGCTCGCGGCCGACAGCCTGGACGGCCGGTTGCCCCCCGACGTGGAGCTTGTGTTCTACCGCGTGGCGCAGGAGGCCCTGACGAACGTGCGGCGCCACGCGCACGCCCCCCGGGCACAGGTGCGCCTGCGCCGGAGTGGGTCAGAGATCGTGCTGGAGGTCGAGGACGAGGGTGGGGGTTTCGACCCGCGAAGATCCCCGCCCGCCGGCACCGGCCTGGGCCTTGCAGGCATGCGCGAGCGCATGGCCCTGATCGGCGGCGAGGTCACCGTACGCTCATCGCCGGGCCGCGGCACGACCATCGTGGCACGGGCGGATCTAACCGGCAGGGAGAATCAGCATGGCGGCTGAGATCCGGGTGCTGCTGGCCGATGATCACCCGGTGCTCCGCACAGGGTTGCGGACGCTTCTCGAGCAGGAGCCGGACATGCGCGTCGTGGGCGAGGCCTCCAACGGGCAGGAGGCCGTGGCCCTGGCGCAGCGGCTGCGCCCCGACGTGGTCATCATGGACATCAGCATGCCCGGGCTGGACGGGCTGGAGGCCACGCGCCAGATCCGCGGCCTGGACCTGCCCGTGCAGGTCCTCATCCTGACCGTGCACGCGCAGGAGCGCTACCTGTTTCCGGTGCTCAAGGCCGGCGCAGCCGGCTACGTGAACAAGACCGCGGCGGACGTCGAGTTGGTAGCGGCCATCCGCACGGTCGCCGGAGGCGGCGCGTTCCTGCACCCGGCGGCGACGCGCCAGTTGCTCGAGGACTTCATGACAGGGGCTCAGGCAGGCCAGGAGCGGGACAGCTACGACAGATTGAGCGATCGTGAGCGGGAGGTGCTCAAACTGGTGGCCGCGGGCCACACCGCGCGCGAGATCGCAGGCCTGCTGTACATCAGCCCCAAGAGCGTGGAGACCTACCGCGCCCGCATCATCGAGAAGTTGGAACTGCGCACCAGGGCAGACCTGGTGCGCTACGCGCTGCGCCGGGGACTGCTCACCGAGGACGTGTAGTCGCCTCGGACCGCTTCCCGCATCGCTGATCTGTCAGGAAAACCCCCTTCCATAAGATATGTCTTTTCCCGATTCCTCGGCGCCTCGGCGCTCCCCACAATGTGGAGCGGGTGATGACCCTGATGGCCTTTCGCCTCCTCGTGGCTGAGCGCAATGCAGAGTTCCTCCAAACGCTGGAGGAACTAACCGGTGCGGTGCGCGGAGCCCTTCCGATCGACCTCGAGGTTCGCGAGGTCGTTTCTGCGCACGATACCAGCGCCGTGCTGAGGGAATGGCGCCCTGACGCGCTGCTCCTCGATTGGAACATCGCCGCCGAGCAGACGGTGCCCTTTCTGGGCGAGCTTCAGGTGCAGCTTCCCGGCATACGCATAATGGTCATGCTGCCCGAGACGGCCGGGGAGTACCGGAGAGCGGTCTGGGCAGCCGGGGCGTGTGCGGGCATCCCGCGCGACCGACTCGATGCCGAGTGCCTGGCAACCGCGCTGTGCATAATGCAGCGCGCGAAGCTTCGGGAGACAGCGCTACGCAACCGCGTGATAGAGGCGTGTCCGTCCCTGGCCGAGGTGCTCGGGTGAAGCTGTCCCGGCGGGAGTTCCTCGTCTTTGGCGGCGGCGTCGCCGGGGCGTTGGCGACGGTATCTGCTCCGGGCCCGGTGCGGCGGCTCCTGCCGCCCCGAAGGCGTTTCTGGTTCCAGAAGGCGACGACGGCGGTACCCACAGTCTGCGAGATGTGCCTGTGGCGCTGCGGTGCGGTCGCCCAGGTGGCCGAAGGCCGCCTCTGGAAGCTCGACGGCCACCCTGAGAACCCGAAGTCCAACGGCCGGCTGTGTGCGCGCGGCCTCGGCGGCGTGGGCGAGCTGTACGATCCCGATCGTCTGAAGAAGCCGTTGATACGAACCGGCCGAAGGGGAGAGGGGCAGTTCCGCGAGACCAACTGGGATGAGGCCCTCGACGTGACGGCCAAAGCCCTCCTCAAGATCAAGGAGGATCATGGTCCCGAGGCCGTCGCGTTCTTCGGTCACTACGCCGGGGACAAGTGGTTCGTGGACTACCTGGCGCCGGCCTTTGGGTCGCCAAACGCCGCCAAGCCCGCGGTGGCCTTGTGCACAACCCCCCGCGAGGTGGCGAGCAACCTCACGTTCGGTCGGCCGGTTGGCGGGCACGAACCGGTGGATTGGGACCACACGCGCTACATCATCCTGCTGGGCACCCACATCGGCGAGAACGCGCACAACACCATGATGCAGCAGTTCGCCGCCGCGCGGGCGCGGGGGGCCAAGGTCGTGGTGGTCGACCCGCGCTTCTCGACCGTGGCCTCCAAGGCCGATCGCTACCTGCCGATCAAGCCGGGCACCGACACCGCTCTGCTGCTGGCCTGGATGCACTACATCATCGTCAATCAGCACTACGACGCCGAGTACGTCGCACGGTACACCGAAGGCTTCGAACAGCTCGTCGAGCATGTGCGGCCGTTCACGCCTGAGTGGGCCGCGCGCATCACCGATCTGCCGGCAGAGATCATCGCGGATGTGGCCAAGGACCTGTGCCGCTACCGACCGCAGGCCGTGCTGGTCCCCGGGCGCCATGTCGTTTGGTACGGGAACGACACGCAACGGATGCGCGCACTCTATCTGGTCAACATCCTGCTAGGGAACTACGGCCGCCGGGGTGGCTGGTACATCGCCGAGTCGCCCTACGTTGAAGAGTACCCTCTGCAGCCGTTCCCAATCGGGTCCGAGGCAGGTGGCTGTGCTGGTCCTGCGGCCTCCGGTCCGGAGGCCTCCTCAGACCGAAAGCCGAGGGCCGACGGCGCCGGCCGGACGTTCCTGCGCGGAGGCGTTGCAATACAGGAACTGGTCGAACCGATGATCACCGGAAGACCGTACCCGATCAAGGGCCTGGTCTCCTACGCGGTCAACCTCTTCCACACGCTGCCGGTCCGCGAGCGGACCGCCGAGGCGCTGCGAGCGCTCGACTTCCACGTGGCCGTCGACATCCTACCCCAGGAGCACACGCGGTGGGCAGATGTCGTGCTGCCGGAGTGCACGTACCTGGAGCGCTACGACGATCTGATCACCGTGCCGCACAAGACGCCCTTCATCGCGCTGCGGCAACCCGTTGTGGAGCCGATGCACGACTCCAGGCCCGGCTGGTGGATCGCGCGGGAACTGGGTATCCGGCTTGGCCTCGAGCAGTACTACCCCTGGAAGACGATCGAGGAGTACCTGGAGCAGCGGCTCAACTCCGTGGGGTTGACCCTGGAAGAGATGAAGAAGCAGGGAGTGAGCGTCCAGAAGGGCCGGCCCTATTTGGAGGACTGGGAAGGCAAGGGCTCGCCGTTTCGGACCGAGAGCAAGAAGATCCAGATCTACTGCAAGGAACTGGCAGAGGCCGGCATCGATCCGCTGCCGCGCTATGAGCCGACACCCGAACCGCCGGAGGGGTTCTTCCGCCTCCTCTACGGCCGGGCGCCGATGCACACCTTCGGCCGTACGCAGAACAACCCTGTCCTGACCAGGCTGATGCGCGAGAACGAGGTCTGGCTCAACCGGGCCGTGGCAGCGGCGATGCGGATGACCGACGGACAGCGGGTCATGCTCGTCAATCAGGACGGCGCGAAGAGCGGGCCGGTGCGGGTTCGCGTGACCGCGCGGATCCGCAAGGATTGCGTGTACCTGGTACACGGGTTCGGCCACAACGCGCCCGGGCTGCGCCGGGCCCACGGCCGGGGCGCCAGCGATACGGCTCTGCAGACGCGCTATGCGCTCGACCCGATAAGCGGCGGGGCCGGATTGAGGGTCAACTTCGTCAGGCTGGAGCCGGAGGCGTAGGCGATGGCCCGCTTGGCCATGGCGGTCGATCTTGAGCGATGCGTCGGGTGTCAGGCCTGCGCGGTCGCGTGCGCAACGGAGAACGAGGCGCCGGATGGCTTCGTGCGCCGGCGGGTGGGCGAGGCTGTCGCCGGAGATTCGCTGGTCGATCTGCGGCTGCAGTTCCTCCACATGCAGTGCTATCACTGCGAGAACCCGCCGTGCATCCCCGCGTGTCCGACTGGCGCCACGTACGTCAACCGCGACGGGCTCTGCCTTGTGGACTACAACATCTGTATCGGTTGTCGTGCTTGCGTGGCGGCCTGTCCGTACGGCATGCGCTATCCCCACCCGCGCGGGTTCGTGGACAAGTGCAGCCTGTGCGACCACCGCGTGTACTCCGGGCGCCAGCCCGCGTGCGTCGAGACCTGTCCCACGCAGGCCCTCACGTTCGGCGACCTCGACGACTCAAGGAGCCCAATCAGCCGGGCGGTTCTTGAGGCCCGCCGCGTCGAGCAGGACCGGCCCGAGACGGGCGCGCGGCCCAAGTTCTACATCCTCAACGGCGCCGTCGGGTGCGCGGAGGTGCGCCGGTGATCGAGATCCGCGATGCGGTGCTGAACACCGAGCTGCACCTCTGGGGGTGGGAGGTTGCGGCCTACCTGTTCCTGGGCGGCCTGGCGGCAGGGCTGCTGGTGTTCGCCTCATGGGCGCACCTGACCGGCCGGCGCCGCGAGTTCCTGCCCGCGGTGCGCGCGGCGGTGCTGCTCATCCCGCCGATCATCGTTGCCGGGTTGTTCCTGCTGTGGCTGGACCTGGGCAGCAAGTGGAGTCCGTTCTGGCTCTACCTGACGCTGCGGCCGCTGAGCCCGATGTCCTGGGGCGCGTGGATCCTTCTTGCGGTGTTCGTCACCTCTGCCCTGGCTGCCGCGCCCGCGGCTCATGCAGAGATCGAGGCTGGTCGCTGGAGAGAGGCAGCCAGGTGGCGTCGGAGCGTAGGCCGGCTGTCCCGCTGGGCGGGCCCTAACCTGCGCGCCTTAGCCTGGGCGAACCTGGTCGGAGGACTCGTCCTGGGCCTGTACACTGGCGTACTGCTCGGCACGATGGTGGCGCGTCCGGCGCTGAACAGCCCTCTGCTCGGCCCGCTGTTCCTGGTGTCCGGGCTCTCGACCGCCGCGGCGCTCCTGCTACTCCTGGTGCCGGGCGGTCCGTGGGGACGACTGCTGACCCGCGCCGAGGTCGCCGCGCATTCGCTCAAACTCGTACTCCTGGGCTTCTACCTGCTCGGGCTGGCCACGTCCACCGCCTATGCTCAGGCTTCGGCCTCGATGCTTGTCCGCGGTGCGTGGGCGTGGGCATTCTGGACGCTGGTCGTCGCGGCGGGAGCGCTCATGCCGCTGGGTGTCGCCCTCGCCGAACTCAACACGCGCCGTGTCACCCGTGCCGTGGCCGTTTCCTCATACGTTCTGGTGCTTGCCGGCGGCCTGGCGCTTCGAGTCGTGCTCGTGTACGCCGGACAGCGTGGACTCTGAACCAAGAGGGAGGGATGCAGTCGAGCGCAAACCGAGCGGTTCTAGCTCTCAGTAACGCGCGCTGGTCAACGAAGTGAATGCTACTTACCACAGACTAACGAAGGAGTGAAGCCCGTGAAGAGAACGCACCTGATCGCCTTGGTACTTGTAGCGGCGCTGGCCTTCGCAACGCCGGTAGTGGCCCGCGAGTGGATCCAGAAGCCCTTTGTCACCGCGGCAGAGCAGATGCTGGCCACGATGCCCGCCGACTTCTACCAGATGGATCCAACAGCGGTACAGCGCCTGATGGAGACCGCCAAGCCGCTGGTCCTGGACGTCCGCGAGAAGGCAGAATGGGACGCCGAGCGCATCGCCGGCGCCACTCACGTGCCGATCCGCGACCTGGCCAAGTTCGTCGAACAGCTCCCTGATTCCAAGGGCGCCCCCATCGTCACCGTATGCAAGATCGGGTACCGTGCCGGGATCGCGATGACGCTCCTGCGCATGTGGGGATACACTAACGTGCGCGCGATGCGCGGAGGAATGGACGCCTGGAAGGCGGCTGGGCTTCCGGTGACCAAGTAGAAGCGGAGCGCGCGCGGCCTTCTTGCCGGGAGCCGGCGCCCTATGTTCAGATCCCCCGTCTTCCAATAGTCTAGTAGGAGCACCGGCCGCTACTGGCGTGTCGAGGGAGGCATGAGTTGACCTTGCGAGAACCGCGCCCGCCCGCTTCGAGCGTAGAGGAGGCTCTTGCTCTCATCCTGCGGTCCATCCACAGGCAGCCCGCAGAGGAGGTGCCGCTTCAAGAGGCTGCGGGCCGGGTGCTGGCGGAGACGGTCTCGGCATCCGAGGACCTCTGGCCCTTCCCGCGCGCTGCGATGGATGGGGTGGCGGTACGCGCCAGCGATCTGGTCGGGGCGTGCGACGCCACGCCGGTATCACTCGAGGTCGTCGGCGCCGTCTTCCCGGGGCAGTCCTGGCCCCTGCCCCTGGAGCCGGGCACCGCCGTCAGAATCGCCACCGGTGCGCCGGTGCCGCCCGGTGCCGACGCGGTCGTGCCCGAAGAGATGATAACGCGAAGCCGCGGCCGCGTGATTGTCAGCCGTCCCGTGGACGTTGGGCGGCACGTCATGTCGGCAGGTGAAGAGGCCCGCGCCGGCGAGCCGGTGCTCAGGGTCGGGTGCGTGCTGCGGGGTGGAGATCTGGCCCTGATTGCCGCGATCGGCCTGGGCACCGTGCCGGTGGTGCGCCGCGCCGAAGTGGGCATTCTGGCCACTGGGGACGAGCTCGTGTCGGCCGGGTCGCCCCTGGGACCCGGGCAGGTGCGCGAGAGCAACACCTACGCCCTGGCCGCCGAGGTGTCGGCGCTGGGCGCGGAACCGCTCCGGCTGGGGATTGCGCCGGATGACCTCGAAGCACTCGAGGGCAGGATGCGCGAGGGTTTGCGGGCCGATGCACTGGTGATCTGCGGTGGGGCATCGGTGGGCGAACGCGACCTCGTGCGGGCAGCCCTTCGCCGTCTCGGCGTCGAGATGAAGTTCGCCGGCGTCAGGATGAAGCCAGGCTCGCCGGTGGCATTTGGACTGGCTGGCCTACGCCCGGTCTTTGCGCTTCCCGGCACACCCGGCGCCGCGCGCATTGCATTTGAGGTGCTGGTCCGCCCGGCGCTGTGCGCCATGATGGGGCACGGCGAGATCCATCGTCAGGCGGCGACGGCCACGCTCAAGGAGGATCTTAGGGTGAGCCCCGGGCGCCAGCGGTATCTATGGGGTCGTGCGGTCCTGGGCGCCTCGGGTCTCGAGATTACCCCGCTGTCCCGGCAGGGGACCGCGACCCTTCGTTCGGCGAGCGAGGCCAACGCCCTCATCGTGATCGAGCCAGGGGACACCGAACTGCCCGCGGGTGCCCGGGTTGCCGTCCGACTCCTGGTGCCCTCCGGACTGCAAGGCGGCATTGCAGCGCAGCCGGCGGTCCTGAGCGTGGTCGGCGCACCCGGGAGCGGCAAGACCGCCCTGATCGAGCGGCTTATCCCTTTGCTGCGCCGTCGCGGTCTGGCGGTCGCCGTCGTGAAGCACCACGCGCACATGCGGTCAGTTGACGATGAGGGAACGGACACTTGGCGCGCAGAACAGGCAGGCGCGATCGAGACCGTGCTGGCAGGCCCGGGCGGCGCGGTCTTCCGGCGGCCCCACGCGGGCGATCCTCCGGTTGCCCAGGTGCTGGCAGGGTTGCGCCACGCGAACCTGGTCCTGGTGGAAGGATACAGCATGTCACACTGGCCCAAGATCCTCGTGATGAGGGAAGGCGTGACGCAGGACCGGCCGGAACCCGCGGGTCCGCTCATCGCGGTGGTGAGTGACGAGCCTGCCCCCGGTGCCGCAGGCGGTGGAGCACCGGTGTTCACCTGGCAGGATCTGGAAGCCGTGGCCGACCTGGTCGTGCGCAGGATGGCGCCGCCGTGAGCGCGTTGGCCGGGCTCACCGGGGTGGTCCTCGCCGGCGGAGAGGGCAGCCGCATGGGTGCCGATAAGGCCTTCGTCGAGGTCGAAGGCGTGCCGATGATCGAGCGGGTGGTCCGCGTCCTGCGCGCGTGCTGTTCCGAAGTGTTGATAGTTGCCAAGGAGCCGGCGGCCTACGAGCACCTGCGGCTACGGGTGATCCCGGACAGATCTGCCATCCAGGCGCCGCTTGTGGGCGTCTGCGGCGGGCTGGGGGCGGCAGCGACGCCGTGGGCGTTCGTGGCCGCGTGCGACATGCCTTACCTCTCACCAGACGCGGTGCGGCTTCTGGCCGGGCTGGCAGAGGGCTTTGATGCGGCCGTTCCCAGGGTGCAGGGTCGCTGGCATCCCCTGCACGCCGTCTATGCCACCTCGACGCTGCCCTTGTTCGAGGAGCATCTGGCGAAGGCAGAGACGCGCATGTGGGCCGCCCTCGAGGCGCTGCGCGTGCGGCAGGTGACCGCGGCAGAGCTGGAGACCGTTGACCCGGGACTGTGCACGCTGATCAACGTCAACACGGTCCAGGAGCACCGCGCGGTCACGGAGCGCCGCAGGCCAGGAGGGTCGCGCCACGAGCGTATTGAAGAGTAACCACGTGAAGGCCGTCGTCTCCAACATCACGATCCCCAGATACCTGGCTGCGCGCTCTCTCGGTCGCATCTGGCGGCCGGTATTCTGGAGCCGGTTGAGCCCGATCCGGTTGGCCGACATCCCTGAACCCCGCCTGCCCGGACCCGACTGGGTCAAGGTGCGCGTGCACCTGGGCGGTGTCTGCGGGAGCGACCTGCACGTGGTGCTCCTGGAGACTAGCCCGTATGCTACGGTCTATGCCTCGATGCCCTTCGTCATCGGGCACGAGAACGTGGGCACCGTGGTGGAGGTTGGTCCTGATGCCGGCGTGGACCTGGGCACCCGGGTTGTGGTGGAGCCCGTGCTCGCGTGCGCGGCACGGGGTTTCGCCGACCCTTGCGCGGCCTGCGCTCGAGGTGACTACAACCTGTGCGCCCGGTTCGCCGAGGGATACCTCTCGCCAGGGCTTGGGCAGGGCGCCTGCCGCGATACCGGAGGGGCGTGGGGCGAGGTCATGGTCGCCCATCGCTCGCAACTCGTCTCGGTCCCTGCCCATGTCTCCGACGAGCAGGCAATACTCGTGGAGCCGCTGGCTGTGGCGGTGCACGCCATCCTCAGGTTCGTGCCCGCGGACGCGGCAACGGTGCTCGTAGCCGGCGCAGGAGCGATAGGGCTTGCTGCTGTGGCGGCGCTGCGTGCGCTCCGTCCGGGCGCGCGAGCAGTAGCACTGGCGCGGTACCCTCACCAGGCCGACCTCGCGCGCCGTTTTGGGGCCTCGGCGGTGATTGCCGCTTCGGGGGACGCCCACTACCGGGAGATCGCTTCCCTGACTGACTCCAAACTCCTGAAGCCCATGCTGGGGCCGCCGGTACTGACAGGGGGCGCCGACGCCACCCTGGAGTGTGTGGGAACCGAGCGCAGCATCGCCGACGCGTTCCGCCTGACAAGGGCCGGCGGCAGGGTGGTGCTGCTGGGGCTGGCGGCGGTTCCGCGGGGCGTGGACTGGACCCCGATCTGGCTGCGTGAGATCGCGGTTCACGGTGGATTCGCCTACTCGCTCGAACGGGTGGACGGCCGCGTGTCCCGGTCAATGGACCTGGCCATGGAACTGCTGGCGACAGGCGGCGTGGACCTGCGGCCGCTGATCACGCACCGGTTTCCCCTGGCGGAGTTCCATCGCGCGATCGAGGTGGCTCTCGACAAGCGGCGGCACCGCGCCGTCAAGATCCTCCTGGCGCCCTCATAGGGGTACGGATGCACCCCTCCCCTTCGTCTGATAGAATACGGGCACGCGCGCGCTCCACGGAGGTGTAGACATGCCACCTCGCATCAGCACGATCTTGGTACCGGTTGATTTCTCCACGGGGTCCGCGGCTGCGGTCGAGTGGGCTCAGGCCCTTGCCGGCGCTTTCGGCGCGAAGATCGTCCTGCTCAGCGTGATTGACGTATCGGTGAGTGCTATCATGGGCGGCCCTGGCGGCGTCATGGTTCCGCCGCCCCCGGAATCGCTCCTGGACCAGATGCGTGAAGAGGCGCGCACGGAGATGGCGGCAGTGGCCGCCCGCGTGCCGGGCGCGACGCCCGTGATCAGGGAAGGCACGCCGCGGCACGAGATCCTCGAGGTTGCCGCCGAGGTCAAGGCAGACCTGATCGTCATGGGCACGCACGGACGCACGGGGCTTGCGCACCTGCTGTTTGGGAGCGTGGCGGAGCACGTGGTCCGGCACGCCGAAGTACCCGTCTTCACCGTTAGGGGGTCAAAGGAGTCATGAGATCCAAGCGCCGTTCCCGGAAGGGGCTGTGGGCAATCGTCGGGGTCGTGGCCGTCGCTGGCGCAATCGGCGCGGCAGTCCTCCATTGGAGGACCGCGGCGCCCCCGGCGGCCGCGCCGCCGCCACCTGCGCCGGAAGGATCTTCCGGCACGGCCCGCGGGCGCCTTGGCGCGCCGGTGACCCTCGAGATCTTCTCGGACTTCCGGTGCAAGTACTGCGGCATCCTGGCCGAGTCGGTCGAGCCGCTCATAGTGTCCGAGTACGTCAACAAAGGGATCGTCCGAATGGTGTACAGGCAGTTCCCGGTGGGAGGCCCGCTTTCCGAGCAGGCCGCCGAGGCCAGCCTGTGCGCAGCCGACCAGGGCAAGTTCTGGGCGTACCACGGCGCGCTGTTCGCCCGCCTGCCCCGGGGTGAGCTGCGCGGGGCCGGGGACCTTGATTCCGCCGCGCGCGAGATCGGTCTCGACCAGGCGGCGTTCACCCGCTGCCTGCGCAGTGGGCAGATGCGCGCCCGGGTAGCCGCCGACATGAATGAGGGGCTGCGGCGCGGCGTGCAGGGTACCCCGACCAGTTTCGTGGGCGGTCGGGCGATCGTAGGCGCTCAACCCATAGAGGTGTTTCGTGCCGCCATCGAAGCCGCGCGCCCGCGCTAGCACGGTCGGCACCTCGGGCAGCGCCTGGCTGGCAGCGGCGGCGGTCGCGGTGGCCGGCATCGCGGTCTCCGGATACCTGCTCTTCAGCTATGCCCGGAACATCGCTCCCGTGTGCCTGGCAGGCCCGTGCGCCGAGGTCGCCACCAGTTCCTATGCCCGGTTCCTCGGGATCCCGAACGCGGCCCTGGGGTTGATGCTCTACGTGGCCGTCGCCGCCGTAGCGATCGCGGCCTTGTCCCGCGTGCCGGTCAGGTCCTGGGCGTCTCCCGTAATGTTCGGCCTAGGGGTGTTCGGGGCGACCTTTTCTGTCTACCTCACCTGGCTGCAGGTGGCCGTGCTGCAGGCGGTCTGCGCCTGGTGCGCGCTGAGCGCGGTACTGTGGGTTGTGATGCTTGTGCTGTCGGTGGTGATCGCGCGCCGGGGTCCCTGAGCCGCCCTCAGACTGAAGCCCGGCCAATATCCGTCCGGAACCCTATTGTGCCCCCATGTGGCTTCCCTACGATGGAGCCAGCCGCAAGCGCGGCGGAATCGGCGGGGTTGTGTGCCATGCTTGTTCGCGATCGGATGAGTGCTCCAGCGATCACCGCGGAGACCAGGACCTCACTGGCAGAGGCCCTGGGCCTGATGCGCCGGCTCGGGATCCGCCGGCTCCCGGTGCTGCAGCGAAGCCGGCTCGTGGGGATCGTCACCTGGACCGACCTCATGCGCGCGCAGCCCTCCCTTGTCGCGGGGGTGGATGCCGAGGCGGCCGCTGCCTTCCTGGAGCGGACCGCGGTACGCGAGATCATGAGCCCGGGCCCCATCACGATAGGGCCCGACGCGCCGATCGAGGCCGCAGCGGTAATCATGCGGCGCGAGAAGATCGGCGGACTCCCGGTCGTCGAGAAGCGGTCGCTTCTGGGCGTGGTCACCGAGAGCGACATCTTCGAGGCGTTCATTGACCTCACCGGCCTGCGCCAGGACGGCGCACGTCTGGTGGTGGATCTTTCTGGCCGCGCAAATGCCATCGCCGGACTCGCGGCCATCGCCGACGGTGCCGGTGTTCCCCTTGACTCTCTGGCCACCTACAGGCAGTGTGATCGAAGGCTGGCCGTAGTGCGCGTGGCCGCGCCGTACCCCCTGCACCTTGTTGAAGCGTTGAGCGAAGGGGGATTCCCGGTGCTGCACCTTGCCGCCGCCCCGTCGGAATTGGACTCGATGAAGGGGAAGCGGCGGTACTCGACCTACTCTCGCGCCTGGGAGTCCACGGCGCGGTAGGAGCAATCCTGGCGACGGTGGTGGTGCGGACACTCCTCACCCCCCGTCGGACAACCGATGCGGAGACTGCGCCGCCACCCCGCCAGGAGTTCCGCGACGACCCTGAAGCGTCCATAGAGCCGGGAGAGTATTCCCCGGTCTGACCCAATGTGCAATACTCTACCTCCGGAGCCATGTGTCTGGCATTGCCGCACCGCATCACTCGGATTCTCGATTCTCGGAGGGCCCTAGCAGAGGGCCCCGACGGGGAGCGCACGATTTCGACTGACCTTGTCGGTGAACTTGCCCCAGGAGCGTATGTCATTGTGGTCTATGGGGCCGCTATCCGCGAAGTCGCCCCGGACGAGGCGGCCGAGATCCTCGGGCTCGTGGCCGAGCTCACCGCGCAGGATCCGCCCCTAACGCAATGATCCGCTCACAGCCCTTGCGCCCCGCGGGTGCGCGCCGTCCCCTGGCAGCGTTGGTCGTGGCGCTGATCCTCCTGCTCGCTTGCTCTGGTGGCGCCGGGGCGTTGCCTGCCGGGCCGTTGCGGCTGGTGTGGTGGACTGATGTGGGGTTTCCGACGCCGTTTGCCGTCTCCACCCTGGGACCGGGCGGAGTGGTGCGCCTCTCGCTCCTCTACGACACCCTTGTCTGGAAGGATCACACCGGTGTGATTCCCTGGCTGGCAGAGTCGTGGCGGATCTCCGGCGACGGCAGGCGGTGGACGTTCACCCTGCGCCCTGACGTGGTCTGGCACGACGGCCGCCCCCTGACGGCCCGCGACGTGCAGTTCACCTTTGAGTACTACCGCCCCCACCCCTTTGTATGGGTTGACACATCCGTTGTTGCTGAGGTCACCACGGACGGCCCGCGCACCGTGACCTTCGTGCTCCGCGAACCCTTCGCGCCCTTCCTCGAGGACATCGCCGGAATCATCCCCGTCGTTCCGGCGCACGTCTGGGAAGGGGTGGCAGAGCCGCGTAAGGCGCAGGGTGTGGGTATGGCGACCGGCTCAGGGCCGTATCGGCTGGCAGAGTACCGGCCGGGAACCGGTGAGTACCGGCTCGAGGCAAACCACCGGTACTTCCGGGGTCGGCCCAGGTTCGAGGAGATCCAGTACACGGTCATCCCCGCGGAACGGCAGTTGCTGGCCATTCAGAGCGGCCAGTCGGATGTGGCAATGGCCGATACCTACGACGTGGTGCGCGCGTTCTCCGGTCACCCATACTTACGGACCTGGCAGAGCGAGCCCCTGTCGGTTGCGCGCCTGCTGTTCAACACGGAGCGGCCGCCATTCGACCAGAGGGCGGCTCGCCAGTCCGTGGCCTACGGGATCAACCGCACGCAACTGGCGACGCTGGTCACGCGCGGGCCAGGGGTTCCTGGAAGCCCGGGCATCGTCCCGCCCACGGACCGCTGGCATAACCCGCGCATCCGGGCCTATCCCTACGATCCAAGCAAGGCGCGGAGTCTGGTCGCGCAGGCAGGCCTGACGTCCCTGGCGTTTGAGCTCCTGGCCAGCCCTTCGCCGGTGGTGCCGGTAGTGCAGGAGATGCTGCGGCGCGCCGGGATCGAGGTGTCGGTGCGCACCGTGGACGCCCGGACCAGGGCCGCCCTGGTTGCGGAGGGCAAGTACCAGGCGGCGTTGACGTTTCACATAGGGGCCGGTGGGGACCCCGACTACCTGCGGCGGTGGCTCGGCGGCGGAGAGGCGAACCTCTTTGGGCAGTCCGCGGGGTTTACCCACCCCGAGTTCCGGCGCCTGGCCGCAGGGCAGGCCCGGACCCTGGATCAGGCCGCCCGCCGCGCGAGCGTCCACCGGATGCAAGAAATCCTGGCTGACGAACTTCCTACCCTTGCGCTCTACTACAGGCGGTTCTACTGGGTCTACGACAGCCGCAAGTTCATCCCCACAGCCACGGCCGGGGGCCTGATGAACGGGATCCCGCTGATAGAGAACAAGCTCGCGTTCCTGGGGCGGTAGCCGGGGGCAGAGGAGACCGTGCGGCGCCTGGTACGCTACGCCGGGCTGGTGTGCATTGTAGTACTGCTGAACTTCCTCGTGCCGCGGCTGCTTCCCGGGAGTCCGGCAGCAGGCGGGGGCGGCGACGAGGCGGCGGTTCTGCCGTCTGCCGCCTACCGATCCCTGGTTGCCACCTATCACCTCGACCTCCCGCTGCCGGCCCAGCTCGCCAGATACATTGCCGGGTTGCCCAGGGGAGACCTGGGGTGGTCGTTGACATCGCACCGTCCGGTTGCCCGCATTCTGATGGAGCGGCTGCCCTGGACGCTCCTTCTTGTTGGCAGCGCCGTGGTGCTGGCCGCCGCGTTCGGCGGTGTCCTGGGGTGGGCGGCCGCCTGGTACGGTCGCCGCCGGGCCGTCCGCGTTCTGACCGCGGCCACCGTGGGAGTGGGCGCCCTGCCCGAGTTCCTGATCGGCATGGCGCTGATAGTTGTGTTCTCTTCTCGCCTGCAGATCTTCCCATCCGGTGGTGCCACCACCCCGTTTGCCGGCCATCATGGACTGATGCAGGCCGTGCTCGATGTGGCCTGGCACGCGGCGCTCCCGGGGTTCACGCTCGTCCTTGGCCTCACGCCGGCCTTTGCCCTGCTGATGCGCAATGCGCTCGTGCCGCTGCTGAGTGAACGGTACCTGGTGACGGCACGGGCCAAGGGGCTCACCTCCAGGCGTGTCGCCTGGCACGCGCTTCGCAACGCGTTGCCACCCGTGGCCACGCTCCTGGGACTCCGGCTGGGTACGGCAGTCGCCGGAGCGGCCGTGGTCGAGCGCATCTTTGCCTACCCTGGGATGGGCATGCTTCTGTACGAGGCGATAAGCACGCGCGACTACCCCTTGATGCAGGGCGTGTTTCTGGTAGCCAGCCTGGCGGTGCTGACGGTGAACCTGCTTCTGGACCTCGTTGCCGCCAGGCTCGATCCTCGACTCGAGGGCCAGGCGTGAACGCGCACGGCCGCCCGCGGCGCCGGCCGAACGGGCGAGGCACGGCCGCGACCGGAGCCGCGGTGCTGGTCGCCCTTATCCTCCTGGCGATGGCCGCGCCCCTGCTGTCCCCTGAGGAGCCCGACCGCATAGCCGGAGATCCGGCCGCACCTCCTGGCCCGCGGTTCTGGCTGGGCACCAACGCGATGGGGCAGGACCTGTTCAGCCACCTGCTCTACGGCGCGCGGACCTCTCTCCTGGTGGGGTTTCTTGCCGCCTGCCTGTCCACGGGCCTCTCCGCCGCGGTCGGCATCTCCGCGGGGATGTGGCGGCGGGGCCAGGGCATGCTCATGGCGCTGGTGGACCTCTTCCTGGCCTTGCCCCAGGTGCCGCTCATCGTGCTGATGGTGGTCTTCTGGGGCCCGGGCTTCTGGCCGCTCGTGGGAACCCTGGCCCTGATCGGATGGGCCGCGTTCGCGCGCATCGTGCGCGCACAGGTTTCGGTTACCCTACGGAAGGAGTACGTTGAGGCGGCGCGCGCGCTGGGGGCTTCGGAAGGACGCGTGCTGCGGGCAATCGTCCTGATGGAGGTGGCCCCGATCCTGTTCACGAAGTTCCTGCTGACGGTGCGGTGGGCGGTCCTAATGGAGGCCACGCTGGGGCTGCTGGGACTCGCCGATCCCGGTCGCGTGAGCTGGGGGCTCGTGCTCCACCAGGCCTTTGGGTACCCGCTGCTCTTCCTGAATGGCGCCTGGCTCTGGTGGGCTGTTCCCCCGGCTATCGGGATCGTGGTCGTGACCCTGGCCTTGATGGCCGTGGGGCAGGACGTTGACTTGTGGCTCAACCCGGCCATGCGTCCTCCGGCGTGAACCCTAGGGACGTCGCAAACGACCGGTCGTGCGCGGCACCTATGGGCGCCTCGCGGCCCATATCCTATGATGTCCACGGAGGGATGCCCCGAATGCTGACTGGGTCGCTTCAGGTCGGCCCCCCTGTTCCTGCCGCCGCGGGAGCAGGAGGCGTCCTGGACGGCACGCTGCTGTTTGCCCGGTTCGCCTTCATGCCCAATCACCTGGGCTACTGCGGCGACGACTCCAACGCCACGCTCCTCGCCTACATGCGGGAAAGCGTATCCGATCAGGGGCTGCGCCGCCACCTCAACGCGTTCTCCGGAGCCCTGCCCTATCTTCGTGTGATCGCGGAGTCCAACGGCATAGCCGATCCGTTTGACGCGCGGGTTGTGGAGGCATACTGGATCGGCAACGGCCTTCTGGAGACCGTGGACTGGGCGTTTCACGCCAGGCGTCTCCACGAGCGGTTCAGCGGCCGCGTGCGCCCGGCCACCATGGAGCTGCTGGTGGGCAAGCCGCGCGCCGGTGCGCGTGCCCACCACGCCTTCCACGTGTTCGACGTATCATTCCGTACCGGACTGCCCCAGGGCGATGCAGCGCTGGATCTCTGCCGCATCGGCTGGGGGACGGTCAACGCAGTGGAACCCGTTGCCTTCACGGTGACGTACCGGCCGATCGTCCTGCGACAGGGACGGCTTTGCTTTGGCGAGCCCCAGACGGAGCGTGTGCTTCGGGCGATGGGCACGGATCAGTTCCTGGATGAAGCGTCGGTGGGAGACGTGATCGCCTTCCACTGGCGGTGGGCATGCCTCAAGCTCACCCCGGCGCAGGTGGCCAACCTCGAACGGTACACCCAGGGCATGCTGGCCCTGGCAAACCAGACTTTCTGAGGCAGAGCCGGATGCACGAGGTGGCAATCGCACAGGCCCTGCTGACCGAGGTAGAAGCCGCGGCTTCGCGGCACGGCCTGAAGAGCGTTTCAGCGGTGGGCATCTGCGTGGGACAGAACAGCGGCGTCGCGGCAGAGCCCTTGATGCAGGCGTTCGAGATCCTACGCGGGGGCTGCGCGGGTTGCGCGGTGCTCGATCTGAGGACCACCGAGGGCACCGACCTCCGCATGGAGTGGCTGGAGGGAGAATGACCGTGCGCGTGGAGGTAGTGGAGCGCATCCTGCGTGCCAACGATGCGCTGGCCGCCGAGGTCCGCGGACTGCTCGACCGGGCTGGCATCACGGCCGTCAACCTGATTGGTTCCCCGGGCAGCGGTAAGACCTCTCTCCTGGAACGGACTGCGGCCCTGCTCCACCCACGCCTTCGCCTCGGTGTCATAGAGGGAGACATCGCCACGACCCGCGATGCGGAGCGCGTTGCCCGCTGCGGTATCCCCGCAGTGCAGATCGAGACCCGCCTGGTAGGCAACGCGTGCCACCTGGACGCGAGCATGGTACAGACCGCGCTCGGTCGCCTGCCGCTGGCGGACGTGCAGGTCCTGTTCATCGAGAACGTCGGAAACCTGGTCTGTCCCGCGGCGTACGACGTCGGCGAGCACCTGCGCGTCGTGGTGGCAAGCGTTCCCGAGGGCGACGACAAGGTGTACAAGTATCCGTCCACATTCTCCAGGGCAGACGCGGTGGTCCTGAACAAGATAGACCTCGTTGCGGCCACCGAGTTCTCGCTCGAGGTCTTCACAGCCGGGCTGCGCGAGGTAACGGCGGCGCCGCTCTTCCCGGTCTCGGCACGCACCGGAGAAGGCGTGGCGGACTGGATCACCTGGATAGAGGCACGGCAGACCTGTCACGCGCGCGATGCGGCCCACCCCGCAACGGCCGCCGGTCAGGATCCGGCGGTGTCAGACGGCACAGGGGCGGGCTAGTCAAGGGGGACGACATGGAGGGATACTCTCCGACCGAGTTGCTGCGCTCCTCGCACCTGTTTGGGGCGCTGGAGCCCCAGCATCTGGAGAAGCTGGCCGCGATTGCCTCGGAGGTCACCTGGGCCGAGGGCCAGGTGATATTCCGGGAAGGCGAGGCCGATGACAGGTTGTACCTGGTGGTTGAGGGACTGGTGGCGCTGGAGATGTACATCCCCAATCGCGGCCGCGCCACGATCCTGACCGCCGGCCCGCACGAGATATTCGGGTGGTCGGCGGCCGTACCGGTTGTCGGGAAGAAGACCGCCGGCGCGCGCGCCCTGCAGAGGACGCGGGCCATTGCCATAGATGCGGGCGCGCTGTGCGCGGCCTGCGAGCAGGATCACGACCTCGGCTTCTACGTCTATCGCACCCTGGCAGATGTTATTGCCAGCCGCCTGACCGCGACGCGCCTGCAACTGCTGGACGTGTACGCGGTTGGCAAGGGAGAGTGAGGGACGGTTGATGGTTGAGCAGACACCACCGCTTGGCGGGCAGGTGGTAATCTCCAAGCCAGCCCTGCAGCAGATCTTCGATGCGCTGCGCACGGTCGGCTACTGCCTGATTGGCCCGACCGTGCGCGGGGATGCCATTGTGTACGACGAGATCGCCCTCCTGGACGATCTTCCCATCGGGTGGGCCGATGAGCAGGGGCCGGGCACCTACCGGCTCCATCGCCGCGACGATCAGGCGCACTTCGGGTTCGTCGTCGGTCCGCACTCGTGGAAGAGGTATCTATACCCGCCGTCGCTGAGACTCTTCTCGACGCGCCGGGACGGGGACGGGTTCAGCGTCGAGGCGAACACCGATTCTCCGCCCTTGTACGCGTTCATTGGCGTGAGAGGGTGCGAGCTGGCGGCCATCGCCGTGCAGGATCGGGTGTTTCTCGAGGGTCCGGTGCAGGAGCCGCACTACAAGACCCGCCGCGAGCGCGCTTTCGTCCTGGCCGTGAACTGCACCGAGCCAGGCGGCTCCTGCTTCTGCGCATCCGTGAGGACCGGCCCCAGGTGTTCGTCTGGTTTCGACCTGGCCCTGACCGAGATGGACGACGTCTTCCTGCTGGAAGTCGGCTCGGCACTGGGAGCGCAGATGCTGTCCGGGGTTGAGTGGCGGCTGGCCGGCGCCTTCGACCTGAGCCGCGCCCGGCAGGCAATGGCCGATGCCTTGACGCGCATGGGCAGGGGGCTCAACACCCACAACCTGCCTGATCTGCTGTACGACAACCTGGAACACCCCCACTGGGAGGACGTGGCGAAGCGCTGCCTCTCGTGCGCCAACTGCACCATGGTGTGCCCCACCTGCTTCTGCTCTGACGTGCTGGAGGCAAGCGATCTCACCGGCGAGACCGCCGCGCGTGTGCGCGTCTGGGACTCCTGCTTCAATCGCGAGTTCTCCTACGTGTTCGGCGGGCACCTTCGGCCAAACACACGCGCCCGATACCGCCAGTGGCTCACGCACAAGCTGGCATCGTGGAAGGACCAGTACGGCGTCTCGGGGTGCGTGGGGTGCGGTCGGTGCATAACGTGGTGCCCGGTGGGCATTGACCTGACCGCGGAACTTGCGGCCATCAGAGGGGAGAGCCCGCTATGAACCCAACCCAGGCCAAGAGCCAACGCCCACCATCTACCGGCCACCCCCTGGTACCCCAGCCGGCGGTGATCACCCACGTGCAACCCGAGGCGCAGGGCGTTACGACGTACACGCTGGAGTTCAATGACCCGGCCGTGCGCGAGGCATACCGCTTTTGCCCTGGCCAGTTCAACATGCTCTACCTGCCGGGCATCGGGGAGTCGGCCATATCCATCAGCTCGGATCCGGCTGAGCCCGCCCTCCTGCGTCATACGATCCGCTTCGCCGGCAACGTCACCCAGGCCATCTCCAGGATGGATGCCGGCGGCGTGATAGGCGTGCGCGGCCCCTACGGAAACCCCTGGCCCGTGGACCGGGCAGTGGGCAACGACCTGATAATCGTGGCCGGAGGCATCGGCCTGGCCCCTCTGCGCCCGGTAATCTACCACGTTCTCAGGCACAGGGCCGACTACGGCAAGGTTACCATCCTGAACGGTGCGCGTCTCCCGACCGACCTGCTCTACCCGCAGGAGTACGACCTGTGGCGTAGCCGAGACGTCGAGGTCGTCGTGACCGTGGACCGCGCCGACGAGGCGTGGAAAGGCCGCGTGGGCGTGGTACCCATGCTGTTCTACGCGGTGAGGCCCGACCCCAAGCGCACGACCGTCTTCACTTGCGGGCCGGAAATCATGATGCACTTCGTGGTCTACGAGGCGCTGGCGCGTCGAGTCCCCAAGGAACGCATCTACCTGTCGCTGGAGCGCAACATGAAATGCGCTGTTGCATTCTGCGGTCGCTGCCAGTACGGCCCGACCTTCCTGTGCAAGGATGGGCCGGTCCTGAGTTACGACCGCATTGAGCCGTTCTTCACCGTGGAGGAGTTCTGATGGCTACTCCCAAGAAGCGCAAGCCCAGCCTGGCGGTGTTCAAGTTCGCGTCATGCGACGGCTGCCAGCTTTCGCTGCTGGATTGTGAGGATGCCGTGCTCGCCGTGGCCGACGCGGTGGAGATTGCCTATTTCGTCGAGGCCCGCCGGCAGGCACTTGCCGGCCCCTATGACGTGACCCTGGTCGAGGGCTCGGTAACCACCGAAGAGGAAGTCGAGCGCATCAAGGAAGTACGGCGCCAATCCGGGCTGCTGGTGACCATCGGCGCGTGCGCCACCTCCGGCGGCATCCAGGCACTGCGCAACTGGGCGGACGTGGGCGAGTTCACGCGGACCGTTTACGCCAGCCCCGAGTACATCCACACGCTGGATCGCTCGCGTCCGATCAGCGATTTCGTGCCCGTGGACTTCGAGCTGCGCGGTTGCCCCATCAGCAAGCAGCAGCTCGTGGACCTTGTCACCTCGCTGCTGATCGGGCGCAAGCCGTCGGTACCGGAACACGCGGTGTGCAACGAGTGCAAGCGGCAGGGGACGGTCTGCGTGATGGTCGCGGAGGGGGTCCCGTGCCTGGGTCCGGCCACGCAGGCCGGGTGCGGCGCGATCTGCCCGGCCTACAACAGGGGGTGCTACGGGTGCTTCGGCCCAATGGATCTGTCCAATCCGGCCGCGCTCGGCGCCCGCTTCATCGCGATGGGACAGACCGCTCGTGACGTCAGCCGCGCCTTCCGCGGCTTCAACGGCTACTCGGCGGTCTTCCGGGCGGCCAGCGAGCAGTTTGAAAAGGACGCCATCCCAAGTTAGTCAGGGGAGAGAGGCAATGGCCGAGAGACGCATCAACGTGGACTACCTGGCCCGCGTCGAGGGTGAGGGCGCGCTGCGGGTCGTGATCAAGGACGATCGCGTTACCGACGTCCAGCTCAACATATTCGAGCCGCCACGCTTCTTCGAGGCGTTTCTGCGAGGCCGCACGCCCCAGGAGACCGTGGACATCACGGCCCGAATCTGCGGCATCTGCCCGGTGGCCTACCAGATGAGCGCCGCCCACGCGTTGGAGAAGGCCCTGGGCGTGACCCCTCCGCCCGGCGTACGCGCCCTGCGCCGGCTGCTCTACTGCGGCGAGTACATCGAGAGCCACGTGTTGCACATCTTCATGCTGCATGCGCCGGATTTCATCGGACACGAGTCGGCCATCAGCATGGCCACCGATCCGGCCCTGCGTCCGCTGGTCGAGCAGGCGCTGCGAATGAAGAAGATCGGCAACCACCTGGTGACGGTCATCGGTGGGCGCGAGATCCACCCGGTCTCGGCATGCGTGGGCGGCTTCTACCGGGCGCCGCGCAAGTCGGAACTCGTGGCCCTGGTTCCGGATCTCGAGTGGGGCCTCGAGAGGGCGGTGGAGGCCGTGCGGTGGGCGGCCACGCTGGACTATCCTGACTTCACCGCCGACTACGAGTTCGTCTCCCTGTCACATCCTGATGAGTACCCCTACAACGAGGGGCGCGTGGTGTCGTCCAGAGGGCTGGACATCCCGATAGAAGAGTACGAGCGGCACTTCCTAGAGGAGCACGTCGAGCACTCCAACGCGCTTCACTCGCGCCGCGCGGGCAGCAAGACGAGCTACATGGTGGGGCCGCTGGCGCGGGTGAACCTGAACTTCGACCGGCTCTCGCCCAGGGCCCAGTCGGCGGCGCGTGACATCGCGCTGACCCTGCCCGTGCGCAACCCGTTCATGAGCCTGCTCGCGCGCGGGCTGGAGCTGGTTCATGCCTATGAGGAGGCGCTCCAGTTGATCGCCTCCTACGTGGAACCCGTTCCCTCAAGGTCGCCCATCCCCACGCCTCCGAGGGCCGGGGAGGGAGCCCATGCCACCGAGGCACCGCGCGGTCTGCTGTACCACCGGTACACGGTAGACGCAGCGGGCCTGATCGCCGGTGCCAGGATCGTACCGCCGACCGCGCAGAACCTGAGGCGCATGGAGGACGACCTGTGGCAGTACGTGCCCGGGGTGCTGGCTCTACCGCTCGAGGAGGCCACGCTGCGCTGCGAGCAGCTCGTGCGCAGTTACGATCCGTGCATCTCGTGCGCCACGCACTTCTTGAAGCTCGACCTTGAGCGGGAATAGGGAGAGAACTGCCGGGGCCAAGGCCCCATCCGCGCTGATCATAGGCATTGGTAACGCGTCGCGGGGCGACGATGCGGCAGGGCTGATCGCCGCCCGCCTGATCAGGGATGCGCTTCTTTCCCTCCCGGATCCCCCGGATCCGGGGCGCGTTGCGGTGCTCGAACAGGATGGCGAGGGCACCGCCCTTGTCGCGGCCTGGAAGGGCGCGGAGACCGTGATCCTGATAGATGCCGCCCTCTCCGGCGCGGCTCCCGGCAGCATACACCGCTTCGATGCCCTCGGCCAGCCGCTCCCGGCCGGGTTCCGCGCTTGCTCGACTCACGCGTTCGGAGTGGCAGAGGCGATCGAGCTGGCCAGGGCGCTGGACCGGCTGCCGCAGCGGCTCATCGTCTACGGAATCGAGGGCCTGTCGTTCTCGGCAGGCGAGGTGCCCTCGGAGGCGGTCGAGGCCGCGGTACGGGCGGTGGTCGAGCGCGTGCTGGCCGACGTAAGGTAGCGCCGCCGGAAATACTGTTTCCGTCCGATGGCCTGCCGGACCCGGGCGGGCTATTCTGTCATAGGTGAGAACAGCCATGGCCCCGGCCGCTGAGCAGGCACGGGCATTCCCCGAGATCCTCGCGCTCGAAGGCGGCGCAGCACTCGCGGAGTACGAGATCGCTCCAGGCCTGGGCGCGTTCTCCTCTTACGGACGCCGGCGCGCGCAGGTCGTCCGCGAGACGCTGGGCAGGGGGCTGCGGGCTCCGGGTGGGGAGGCCTTCGCCGCAGTCCTTGGCGACACAATCATCGGCTACCTGCTCCTGGTGCCGGCCGGCATTGACCAGCCCTGGGGCCGGCTGGGGGATCCCAGGGTGCTTGAGGTCGGCATAGAGGTGGCGCGCGGGCACAGAGGGCAGGGAATCGCTCAATCGTTGTTCCGCCGTGCCTTCGCCCGACCGGTGGTGGAGTCGCGGATATACGTGGCCACCGGGTACGTGTGGTGCTGGGACATCGAGGACACCGTCATCGAGGCCGGGATCTACGCCGACCGCCTGCTGGCGCTCTTCGGGCGGTTTGGGTTCCGGCGCGAGTGGACCAACGAACCCAACGTGGCCCTCGAGCCGCTGAACTTCCTGGCGGTGCGGATCGGGCAGGACGTGCCCGCGGCGCTCGTCAGCCGCTTTCGCCTGGCACAGCGGGGCGAACAGGTGGCCTGAGGGAGCGGCTATGCGCGTGCGCACCCTGATGACGTCGCCGGCGCTCGTGGTTGGGCCGGAGGCCCCGGCCTGGGAGGCCCTGGGGCTCATGCGGAGGCACCGCATCCGGCGCCTGCCGGTTGTGGACGGCGAGGTCCTGGTCGGGATCATTACCTGGACCGATGTGGTCCGCGTGCATGCTCCGGCGGTTGAGGGCCCCAGGCGCACTCCAACCCTGTCGGTGGGAGTGCTCGTCAGGCACCTGATGGCCAGCGCGCCCGTGACGGTTGATCCGGACGCCACGATTGAGCAGGCGGCCGCGCTCATGCGCCGACACAAGATCGGGGGGCTGCCTGTGGTCGAGGACGGCCGGCTGGTCGGCGTCATCACCGAGAGCGACCTGTTCGAGGCCTTCGCGGAGATGCTTGGGGCCGGCCCGCATGAGGTCAAGCTCCACCTGGCAGTTGGCAGCATTTCCGTTGAACTTCCAAGAATCGTGTCTAGGCTGACGAAGGCCGGAATCCCCATAGTTGCCGTGCACACGCTGCGCACCTCGGGTGCGGAGGTCGTAGAACTCGTGGTTCACGAGAACGACGTGGGGCGCGCCCGGGAGGTATTGCACCGTCTTGCCCTCGAAACAGACGTCGTGGAAGCGCAGGAGAGGGGGGACCGCGCGTGACCGCGAGCAGAGAAGGCAATGCTTCCGTCGGGGTGATCCCGCCGCAGCGGGTGCTCATCGCCGCCGAGCGGTGCAAGGGCTGCGGGCTTTGCGTGGCCGTCTGCCCGCCTGAGATCATGGAGTTGGGGTCGCTCAACCGCCTGGGGTATGCTGTTGTGCGCGTGACCGATCAGGCCCGGTGCACTTCCTGCACGGCGTGCGCGCTGGTCTGCCCGGAGGTGGCCATCACTGTGATGCGCCCCCAGCGGGCCCGCCAGACGCGGGAGGGCGCCAAGTGAAGCGCACCTTGATGAAGGGAAACGAGGCGCTGGCCGAGGCGGCCATTCGCGCCGGTTGCAGGGCCTATTTCGGCTATCCGATCACGCCCCAGAACGAGGTGCCGGAGTACATGGCCCGCCACATGCCAGGGGCGGGTGGCGTCTTCGTGCAGGCAGAGAGCGAGATCGCGGCCATCAACATGGTCCACGGCGCTGCGGGCGCCGGCGTCCGCGCTATGGCCACCACCAGCAGCCCCGGATTTAGTCTGATGACAGAAGGCCTTTCCTACATGATCGGCTCCCGGCTGCCGTGCGTCGTGGTCAACGTGATGCGCGGAGGTCCTGGGCTCGGCAACATTGCACCGGCGCAGGGAGATTACTTCCAGGTTACCCGCGGGCTGGGACACGGTGACACCCACGGCATCGTGCTAGCGCCGTCCACGGTCCAGGAGATCGTTGACCTCATGCCCGTCGCGTTCGAGCTGGCCGAGCGCTACCGGCTGCCAACGGTGATCGCCGCAGACGGCATACTCGGGCAGATGATGGAACCGGTGGCGCTGCCTGAACCCATCGCGCCTCCGCCTCCTCCTGAGTGGGCCACGACCGGCGCGGTGGGAAGCCCCCGCGTGATCTCGTCCATCTATCTGGCGCCGGAAGAGCTCGAACAGCACGTCCTTTCCCTGATGAGGACCTACCAGGAAATCCGCGAGCGCGAGCAGCGATGGGAGGCCTACCGCGCCGACGACGCGGAGGTGCTCGTTGTGGCCTACGGGACCGCGGCCCGCGTTGTGCGATCGGCCGTGGATCGCGTGCGCGCGCAGGGAGTCGCAGCCGGATTGATCAGGCCGATCACCCTCTGGCCGTTCCCGACTTCCGCGTTCGAGATGTCGCCGCGCCGGTGGCTGGTTGTGGAACTCAGCGCGGGACAGATGGTGGAGGACGTTCGCCTCGCCGTATCGGGCAGGGCGCCGGTCGGATTGTACGGCCGCGTCGGTGGGGTAGTGCCTTCTCCGGCGGAGGTGTCGGAGGCGATTCGGGCGGCCGTGGCCGAGGAGGTGGCCTGGGCATGATCAAGGACATGGTTGAGGTTACGGCCAGGCCCCGCTCGCTGGTGGACGTGCCCCTGCACTACTGCCCGGGTTGCACGCACGGCATAATCCACCGTCTGGTGGCCGAGGCCATTGACAGTCTGGGCATCCGGGAGCGGACTATCGGCGTAGCGTCGGTTGGGTGCTCGGTCTTCATCTACAACTACCTCGACGTGGACTTCCAACAGGCCCCGCACGGCAGGGCGCCGGCGGTTGCCACGGGCATCAAGCGCGTACTGCCCGACCGCGTCGTGTTCACCTACCAGGGGGACGGCGATCTGGCCTCGATAGGCGCCGCTGAGATCCTCCACGCCGCCGCGCGGGGCGAGCGCATCACGGTCATCTTCGTGAACAACGCGATCTACGGCATGACCGGCGGTCAGATGGCGCCGACCACGCTGTCCGGAATGAAGACCACGACCACCCCCTTCGGCAGGGAGATCCGCCAGGCGGGGGGGGCGCTGCGCGTGGTCGAACTCCTGGCCGGCATGGACGGCGTGGCATACGCCGCGCGCGAAGCGGTCACGAGCCCTGCCCGTATCCACCGGGCCCGCCGCGCCGTAGAGGCCGCGTTCAGGGCGCAGATCGAGGACAGGGGTTTGGGCATAGTCGAGCTGCTCTCGACCTGTCCGGTGAACTGGAAGCTCCCGCCGGTCGAGGCGGTCGCGTGGTGCGAGGCCAACATGATCCCCGCGTTCCCGCTGGGCGTCCTGAAGGACACCACCGGGAGCGGGGGGTAGCAGCATGGCCGTCCACGAGATCGTGATAGCCGGCTTCGGGGGACAGGGCGTGCTGTTTCTGGGTGAAGTCCTCGCGCAGGCGGCCCTCAGCGAGGGGCGCGAGGTAACCTGGCTGCCCGCTTACGGACCGGAGCAGCGCGGCGGCACCGCGTACTGTACGGTCGTGATCAGCAGCGAACCCATCGGCTCGCCTGTGGCCTCAGACCCAACCGTGGTGATCGCGATGAACCGGCCGTCGCTGGACCGGTTTGAGCCCGCGGTTCGGCCCGGGGGCCTGATCGTATGCGATAGCACGCTGACGGGGAGGGTACCTGAGCGCGCCGACGTCCAGGCCATTGCGGTGCCGGCGACGGCCATCGCCGCCGAGCTGGGCGCGGCGCGGGCGGCGAATGTCGTGCTGCTGGGCGCCACAATGGCGGCGAGACCGATCCTTACGATAGAGAGCGTGCGCGCGGCCCTGGACGGGATGGTGGCAGACCCTCAGGTCATGGCGCGTAACCTTGCGGCGTTCGAGCGCGGCGCGCGCGAGGGCTCCCGCCCATGAAGCAGGCCCGAGACGCTTCGCCGGGAGGCCCCAGGACCATCCGGCTCATTGTCGCCGACGACCATGCCATCGTGCGCGAGGGCATCAAGCGCCTGCTCCAGGCCGAGCCGGACATCGAGGTCGTGGGTGAGGCGGGTGACGGTGTCGCGGCCGTGGAGATGGCCCAGGATCTCAAGCCCGACGTTGTGTGTCTGGATGTCAGCATGCCCAGGATGAATGGGGTGGAGGCGACCCGGCGCATCAGGGCCTCCCTGCCGGACGTCGGGGTGGTCGTCCTGACAATGCACGAGGACGAGGACTACGTGTTCGAGTTGGTGAAGGCAGGCGCTTCGGGCTACGTCTTGAAGCGGGCCAGCGCCCGCGACCTGGTGGATGCCGTGCACGCCGTGGCCGGGGGCCACACATTCCTGCATCCAATGATTGCGCGGCGGCTGGTCTCGGATCACGAGACATCCAGCAGCCGCGACGAAGAACGCCGGCGGTTCGACGGCCTGACCGAACGGGAACGCGAGGTCGTACGCCTGATCGCCGATGGCCTGACCAACAAGGAGATCGCGGAACGGCTCCACATCAGCGTCAAGACCGTCGAAACCCATCGCACGCACATCATGGAGAAGCTCGATCTGCACGATCGCGCACACCTGGTGCGCTACGCTGTCCGGAAGGGGCTGGTCACCGCATGATCCCGAAGGATCAGGGATGGCCGTACTCGGCCCGGGCCCTGGCCGCCCGCATCGAGCACTCGGTCCTGGCGCCCGAAGCCGGACAGGCCGACGTGGAATCCGGTTGCACCGTGGCCCGTGCCCGGGGAGTTCGATCCGTGGTGGTCAAGCCGGTGCACGTCGCCTTGGCCCGCCGGCTGCTGGAAGGGACCGGGATCCGCGTGGTGAGCGTGATCGGGTTCCCCCACGGTAACTCGACGCCGGAGGTGAAGGCCCTGGAGGTCTCCGCCGCGATCCGGGACGGTGCCGATGAGGTGGACGTCGTGGTGAACGTCGGCGCCCTGTGCGAGGGCCGATGGGAGCCGGTGGCGGAGGAACTTCGGGCGGTCGTGGCCGCGTCAGGCGGCAGTCCGGTGAAGGTGATCCTGGAGACCGCGCTGCTGACCGATGCCGTCAAGGTTCGTGCGTGCGGGCTCGCGGATGCCTCGGGCGCGGCCTATGTGAAGACTTCCACGGGATTTGGCAGGGCAGGGGCAACGGTGGCCGACGTGGCGCTGTTGCGGGGCAATGTGGGGTCTGGCGTCGGAGTGAAGGCGTCAGGGGGAATCCGCACGCTGGCGGATGCGGCGGCAATGATCGCCGCGGGAGCCGACCTCATCGGAACGAGCCAGACCGAAGCGATCCTGGACGAGGCCGGCTCCGCCGCCTGACCTCGCGCGGCGCGGCGACCCTCGGTTATCCCGCAGAGGAGAAAGCAAGTCCCGCCCTGAAATATGAGGGCGCGATGGCGGATGAGGAACGCGCCACACAAGGCGAGCCCTCAGGCGACCTGCTGCGCCGGCTGCTCGCCGACGCGGCAGCCCTGGGCGGAGTGTACGGACGCGCCACACGAGAACACCTGCTCGCCCTGGCAAGGGACTTCGCGTTTGCCGCGTTGATGGTAGGCGCCGCTGTGGCGCTGGGCGTTATGGCCATAGGCCTGGCCGTCGCCGCGATCGTGATGGTGGCCGCGATCTGGCTGCCTGGCTGGCTGGCCGCCCTGGTGGTCCTGGGCATCATGATAACCGCGATGGGCATCCTGCTGTCGCTCGGCAAGGTCCGGCTGCAGCGGCGGAGGGCGGCCTGGGCGGTGCGCATGGCCGAGGAGATCCGTTGGCTGCAGACCCTTTTCACACGCCGGAGCTAGCCGCGCTCCACCAGCGCATCGGTCGGGACGTGGCCGAACTGCGCTCTCGGTTGCGCAAGGGCGGCGTTACCCTCCGCCTTGGTCCGGTCGTCTCTGATCGGGCGGGTGTTACCTGGATCACCGCGCTGGGCGCGGCCGCAGGACTGCTGGCAGGGCGGCTCCTGCGGGCGCGGTGCGGTGGCGGACGCCCGGCCCGGGGCCTATAATGAGTTCTGGAGGTAACTGAAGATGACTGGATTCGTACCACCGGCCGTGATCGGCAACGTGGGTCCCCTGGAGATGCTCGTTATCCTCTTGATATTGCTGCTGCTCTTTGGAGCCAGCCGGCTCGCAGGCCTGGGGGCGGCGGCTGGGAAGACGATAAAGGAGTTCCGCAAGGCGATCCGGGACGTGGAGGACGACGTGAACGAAACGAAACCCTCGAAGCCGGATGCCTAGATCACATGCACGACCGACCGATGACGATCGTGGAGCACTTGGAGGAGCTGCGGCGGCGGCTCCTCATCGCGTTTGCCGCGCTGGGTGTGGGTGCGGTGATTGGATTCGCCTTTGTGGACCGAGTGCTCGACCTGCTCATCCGCCAGTTGCAGGTATCGCATGTCGTCTTCTTTGCCCCGGCGGAGGCGCTGTTCATCCGCATCAAGATCGCCCTGCTGCTGGGTGTCTTCGTCGGCCTGCCGGTGATACTGTACCAGCTCTGGGCGTTCATCGCCGTGGGGCTCACCAGGACCGAGCGGCGCGCGGTGATGGGACTGCTGCCGCCTTCGCTGGTGCTATTCGGGCTGGGCGCTGCGTTTGGGCTGTTCGTGATCATGCCCGTGGGCGTCCGGGTCCTGCTCGGGTACCAGACCGAGAGGCTGCAGCCGATGCTGGCGGTTGGGCCGGCCCTCTCGTTCCTTATGGCTTTCGTGCTGGCGTTCGGGTTCATCTTCCAGCTGCCGATAGTCGTGGTCTTCCTGGCCCGGATGGGCATAGTATCGCCCGCCACGCTGGCGGCGGGCCGCCGGTACGCCATAGTCGGCATCGTCGTGCTTTCCGCGGTACTGACGCCTGGGACCGACGTGGTCTCCCAGATGCTCATGGCGGTGCCAACGTACGCGCTCTACGAAATCAGCATCTGGCTGGCACGATTGGTCGCTCCTCGGCCGGCCTCGAGCGTTCAGGCTTACGTCGAGTAGAGGTGAGCGATGGCCCGTCGCACCCGGAATCCCTGGTGGGTCCTGTTCGTAATCATCCTGTTTGGCGGCCTGCTGGGTAGCGTCATCGCCGAGGCGGTGGTCGGCTATCCGGTGCTCGGCTTCCTGGCCCGCGAGGTCCGCGCCGGCGTTGACCCTCCGGTCACCCTCGACCTGCGAATAATAAGCCTGACCGCGGGCGGGATCGTCCGGCTCAACCTGGCCATGCTGCTGGGCGTGGTGATCGCGGTCTGGATCTACCGGTTGTTGTAGCCCCTCATTCCGGCTGATATACTTGCCCTGACGTGCATATTTCGGCCCCTTTGGGGGACGGGGTGCCGCCGCTGGTGCTGGCTTCCGCCTCTTCCCGGCGCGCTGAGCTCCTTCGTCAGGTCGGGTGGTCTTTCGAGATCGCCGCAGCGACCCCTGAGGAGGAGACGCTGGGGGTGATTCCCTCCGGCGCTGACCACCAGGGGTGGACGCTTGACCAGGTGCGGGCGCGCGCTCGAAGGGCCGCGCTGGATAAGGCCAGGCCTGTCAGCGAAGCACGGCCGGACGCGGTGGTCATCGCTGCCGATACGGTGGTGACGGTGGATGGGATCGTGCTGGGAAAGCCCACGACTGCGGGCGAAGCCGTGGAGATGCTACATCGCCTCGCGGGCCGCACGCACCACGTGGTCACCGGGGTCGTCGTCGCCCACGGCCGCCGTGGCGTGACGCTGGCCGATGATTCCACCACGGCAGTGCAGTTCCGGGTGTTGCCGCCGGAGGAGGTCCTCCGGTATGTCGCGTCCGGCGAGCCGATGGATAAGGCGGGGGCGTACGGCATTCAGGGCCGTGCGGCGCTATTCGTGGAGAAGCTGGAGGGGGACTACTTCGGGGTGGTGGGTCTCCCGCTGGCACGGCTGGCACGCATGCTCGAGACGATCGGCGTGCGACCGGCCTAGCTCGGCCAGCCGCTCTGGCCCAGCCCGACGCCTCCTGCGCGGGGGCGAACGGGTATCCCCAAGTGGCGCTGGAACCGGAGCGTTGATGGTGGTGGCTGGCGGGCTGTCCGTCAAACTGCTTCCCCTAGAAGACAGACCCAGGGAACGCCTCCTGCGCGATGGCGCCGCAGGGCTATCCTCCGTGGACCTGTTGACGGTGCTGCTGCGGACCGGCACCCGTACCCTTGGGGCGGCCGAGGTCGCGGCCGAGCTGCTTGTGTCCTACGGCTCACTCCAGGCCCTAAGCCAGGCAGGGCCGGACGAACTGCTTCGGCGGTGCGGGATAGGTCCGGCCAAGGCCGGGGCAGTGCTCGCGGCGTTCGAGTTGGGGCGGCGGGTTCAGGTTGCGCCGGCGGCGCGCCGGCCGTTGATCAGGGCGCCGGGTGACGTTGCGGCGCTGCTGGCCGGGCAGATGCGGCACCTGGACCGCGAGCACTTCCGGGCAGTGATGCTCAACACCCGGCACGAGGTGCTGGACGTTACCAACGTGGCCGTTGGAGGGCTGGACAGCGCGCCCATCCACCCGCGGGAGGTCTTCAAGGAGGCGATCAGGCGGAGCGCTGCCGCGGTCATCCTTGTGCACAACCACCCTTCGGGCACGCCGGAGCCCAGCGGAGATGACCTGCGTATAACCGCCCGTCTGCAGGAGGCCGGGCGCGTGGTGGGCATTGAAGTGCTCGACCATGTCATCATCGGTGATGGACGCTTTGTGAGTTTGAGGGAACGCGGCGCGCTGGCGGGCTGACGCCCGCGCCCTGGAGGCTGAGATGATATTGGACAGGTTGCTGGCGCAGTTTGGGCGCGACATGGGGGTGGATCTGGGCACGGCCAACACACTGGTCTATGCACGAGGGGCAGGCATAGTCCTGCGCGAGCCTTCGGTGGTCGCAAAGCGCCTCGACGACGGCCAGATCCTGGCGGTGGGCGAGGAAGCCAAGCGGATGATCGGCCGCACGCCCGGGGACATAGTCGCCACGCGGCCGCTGCGTGACGGCGTGATTGCCGACTTCGACACGACCGCTGCGATGCTTTCCTATTTTCTCCGCCGCGCTTCGAACGGCCGGATGTGGATCCGGCCGCGCGTCGTGGTGGGCATCCCATCGGGCTGCACCGAGGTCGAGAAGAGGGCGGTTGTTGACGCAACGCTGCAGTCGGGCGCCCGAAACGCATACCTCATCGAGGAACCCATGGCAGCTGCGATCGGCGCCGGGCTGCCGGTTTCGGATCCGATCGGCAGCATGGTGGTGGACATCGGCGGAGGCACGACCGAGGTGGCGGTCATCGCGTTGGGCGGAATCGTGGCCAGCAGGTCCATCCGCATCGCAGGCGACGAACTGGACGAGGCGATCATCCAGTACGCCCGCCGCTCGTACAACCTGCTCATAGGCGAGCGATCGGCGGAGGGGATCAAGATCGCGGTGGGGTCAGCGTTTCCCGGCCGCGATGAGAATGCCGTGGACGTGCGTGGCCGCGACCTGGTCTCGGGCCTGCCGCGTACGGTGCGCATGACCAGTGGGGAGGTCCGCGAGGCGATAGCCGAGCCGGTACAGGCGATCGTTGACGCGGTGAAGCAGACGCTGGAGCGCACGCCTCCGGAGCTGGCGGCCGACATCGTGGACCGCGGAATCATCTTGGTTGGCGGCGGCGCCCTGCTGCGCGGGATGGACCGCTTGCTGGCGGAAGAGACCGGCATGCCGGTTTCGCTCACGGAAGACCCGCTGGCGGCCGTGGTCATGGGGGCCGGGAAAGTCCTCGAAGAGATTGAGATCTTGCAGAAGGTGCTGGTCGCGTCCAAGCGCGGATAGCAGCGCTGGCGCACCATGGGACCGAGTGTCGCCTAGGTGAGACGGCGGATCGTGGTTGTGGCGGTGTTGGCGGCCGCAGCGCTTGCGCTGCTGACGTTTCAGGTGCGCCTGCCCGAACGCCGAGCGCTGGGGCCGGTCGGCTCCTTCCTGCTGGCGTGGCTGGGGCCTGCCCAGGGCGTGCTCTCGCGCGTGGGCGATGCCGGGACGCGGTTCTGGCGCCTCTACTCCGAGATCGGGCGATTGCGCGTCGAGAACACGCGCCTGCGCGAAGAGATCGAACGCCTCTCCGACGAGACGGTCCGGTTGCGGGAACAGGCCCAGGCGACGCAACGCCTGGAGCGGCTCCTTGAATTCAGGCGCCAGGTTCCAGGCCGTGCGATCGGCGCGCGGGTGATTGGACGGGGCGGCGCGCAATGGTTTGCGGTGATCCTGGTGGATCGCGGCGCCAGGGACGGCGTGCGGCGCAACGACACCGTGGTGGGTGCCGGTGGTCTGGTAGGCCGCATCCTGGACGTTGCCCACTCGACGGCGCAGGTGCTGCTGATAACCGACTCGCGCAGCTCCGTGGGAGTCGTGCTCCAGCAGTCGCGCGAGTCGGGCGTCGTGGAAGGTCAGGGTGGGCCGCTGCTGCGCGTGAAGTACCTGTCGCGGGCGCGCGAGATAGCGATAGGTGAGGCCGTGCTGACATCGGGCCATGCCGGCGTGTTTCCCCGCGGCCTGCCGGTGGGAACGATCTCATCGTTCGTGCGCGAGCAGGGTGCCCTGTATCAGGAGGCAATCGTCCGTCCCGCCGCAGGCCTGGTCCACATCGAAGAGGTACTGATTCTAGTCGGGAGCCCTCCCGGGCCGTGACGCTGCTGAGGATCGTGCTCTTCGCTGGCCTGCTTGCAGCAGGTGCGGTTGTTGACGGCGCCTGGCTGTCCCGGCTGCCCGGGTGGGCCTCACCCGACCTGCTGCTCCTGGTCGCCGTGGCCTTCGGCCTGCGGCGGGGGGTGGAGGCCGGAGCGCTGGCCGGCGCCGTGGCCGGGTACCTCCGGGATGTGACCGGCGGCGGCCCGCTTGGGGTTTTCGCCCTCTCCTACCTGGCGGTCGGCACTGCGGCCGGAGCGCTGGCAGCCCTGGTGGATCTGGGGCAGAGGTACCTGTATGCCGCTGCTGCGGCGCTCGCCACGGTGGGGCTCTCGCTTGTGAGTGGCCTGGCGGTGACCGTTACCGGCCTCATGACAGTTGATTGGCCCCTGCTTCTGCGGGAGGCGGCCGCTGCTGCAGCGGTCAACGCGCTCTTTGCCCGGCCCGTTGCCGCGGCTGTGGCGTGGGCCGAGAGTTCTTCCCGCAGGCGCGATTCGACGAAGATCGTGGCTCGAAGGGCGTTGCGGTGAACATGGAGGGCGCGCCCTGGAGCCCGCGCGTCGCCCGGCTGGGCCTGATAATCCTGCTGGTGTTCGCGCTGATCGAAGGGCGCCTCTGGTCTATGCAGGCCATTGACGGAGGCCGCTACCTCGAGCTGTCCGAGCAGAACCGGCTGCGCGACTACAAGGTTCCGGCGCCGCGCGGCGTCATCTACGATCGGCGCGGTCACCCGATGGTGACCAACCGGCCGGCGTTCACAGTGGGCGTGCTGCCGATGGAGGTGTCCAACCCGCAGGGACTGGCCACTTTGCTCGCTCCCATGCTGGGGGTCGAGCGCGACGAGATGCTGGCCCGGCTGGAAGCCGGCCGCGTCCGCCCGTTTGAGCCCGTGGCCCTGCGCCGAGACGTGCCGAAGAGCGCTGTGATGACGGTCGAGGAACGCCGGCTCGACCTCCCTGGCGTGATCGTGCAGGCAGAGCCGGTCCGTGAGTACCTTCTGGGGGGGCTGGGAACGCATGCCCTCGGCTACCTGGGCGAGATCACCGAGGAGGAGCTCCGATCCAGGCCGCAATACAGGGCCGGCGACCTGATCGGCAAGTCCGGAGTAGAGCGCACCTACGACACGCATCTGCGGGGCGAGAACGGCCGGTTGCGCGTAGAGGTGGATGCCGCCGGGCGGCCGGTGCGAGTGCTGAGCCGCAAGTCGTCCCGTCCCGGCCACTCCCTCGTGCTGAACATTGACGCGAACCTCCAGGAGATCGCCGAAAAGGGCCTGCGCGGGCGTACAGGTGCCGTTGTGGTGATGGATCCCCGGAACGGCGAGGTGCTGGCGCTGGCCAGCGCTCCCACGTTCGACCCCGGCCTGTTCTCCGGAGGGATCAGTCCGGCCGACTGGCGGCGATTGACCTCGGACCGGCGACTCCCGTTGATGAACCGGTCGGTCGAGTCCACCTACGAGCCCGGGTCGGTCTTCAAGATGGTCACCGGGCTCGCCGCGCTCGGCGAAGGTGTGGCGCGGCGCGACAGCCGGTTTGAGTGCACGGGATCGCTCCAGCTCGGCCGCTGGGTCTTTCGGGACCTGGTGGCGCACGGCACGGTCAACTTCATCAAGGGCACCGCGGTATCGTGCAACGTGATGTTCTGGCAGTTGGGCCGTGCGCTGGGAGAGGCCAGGTTGGAGCACTATGCCAGGGCCCTGGGACTTGGCCGGGTCACGGGCATTGACCTTCCGGGCGAGGCCACAGGTCTTGTTCCGTCGGCCGCGTGGAAGCAGCGTGTCTGGAAGGAACCCTGGTACCCTGGCGACACGCTCAACATGAGCATCGGCCAGGGGTTTGTCCTGACCACGCCCGTGCAGATTGCCCGCATGGTGGGCGCGGTGGCGACCGGAGGGAAGCTGGCTCGACCGCACCTGGCGCGCCGGGTGCTGTCGCCGGACGGCACCGAGGTGATGGCGTTTGGCCGGGAGATCGAGGACGCGCCGCTGACCCTGACACCGGCGGCAGTGCACGCGATGCGCGAGGGGATGCGCGCTGTGGTTGAGGGCGGCACCGGTGCCGCGGCTGCGGTGCCGGGCATGACGATCGCCGGTAAGACCGGTAGCGCCGAGAATCCCAGGGGCATCCCGCATGCGTGGTTCGCGGGTTACGCGCCGGTGGAAGACCCGGCGCTGGTCGTGGTCGTCTTCGTAGAGCACGGCCGCCGGGGCGGTGAGGTGGCCGCGCCGATCGCACGCGCGCTTTTCGAGGCGGCACGGCCGCTCCTGGTGCCGCATCCGGAAGGCCTGGTGCGTCCGTGAGGGCACGCTGGCTCCGCGAGGTGGACTGGGTGCTGATCTCCTCCACGGTCCTGCTCGCGGCCTTCGGGGTCGTGGCGCTGATTTCCGCGCGTGGGGGCTCCGCCGAGGCGGCATCGTCCTTCCTGCGCGCCCGCGCGCTGCACCTGGCGCTTGGAGCCCTGGTGATGGTTGCCCTGGCGGCGACGGACTACCGCCAGCTCGCCGGCCCGTGGCAGGTGATCTACGCGGGCACTTTGCTTCTGCTTGCCTCGGTGCTGGTCCTCGGAGACACGCGAATGGGGGCGCAACGGTGGATCGCGCTCGGGGCGTTCGGTGGCTTTCAGCCGTCGGAGATCGCCAAGCTCGCCCTCGTGATCACGATTGCCCGGCACCTGGAGGGTGTGAAGTCCCTGCCCCGCCTGCGTTCGCTCTTCCCGTTTGCACTGCACATCGCCGTTCCGGCTGCGCTCATCGTTCGACAGCCCGACCTGGGCACAGCGCTCGTGCTGCTCGCCGTGCTGGCGGCCGTGCTGTACGTTGCCGGCGCGCGGGCGCAGGATCTGGCAGGGGTCGCTGCCGCCGGTGCCATAGCCGCCCCGTTCTTGTGGAGGCTGCTCCACGACTACCAGCGCCGGAGGCTGTCGGCGTTCCTGGATCCGGGTGCGGACCCACTGGGTGCAGGGTACGCGCTGATACAGTCCAAGATCGCCGTCGGGTCTGGACAGATCTTCGGCAAGGGGCTCTTTGCCGGCACCCAGAGCGTGCTGCGGTTCATACCAGAGCAGCACACCGATTTCGTGTTCACGGTGGTTGGGGAGGAACTAGGCCTGGCCGGTGCCACCCTGCTGCTCGGGCTTTACCTCGTGTGGTTGTGGCGCGCGCTCCGCATCGCGGAAGGCGCGCGCGACCGCCTTGGAGCCCTCGTGGCCACCGGCATCGCCGCGATGGTCGCGTTTCACGTTGTGGTCAACGTGGGAATGACGGTGGGGCTGATGCCCGTGACCGGCATTCCACTACCGCTGGTGAGTCATGGAGGCACGGCGATAATCACAACTCTTGCCGGAACAGGGATGCTGCTCAGCATCCACCTGCGCCGGCGCCCGGGAAGCTGACAGGGGAGGCGGGCCCGGGAGAACAAGGAGCTGGAATCATGGAAAGAGAGATAATCGCCAGCATCGAAGCAGGCGAGACGCGCGTGGCCGTCCTGGAGGACGGTACGCTCGTCAACCTGTTCGTTGAACGGTCAGAGCCCGTGGCCGGCAATATCTACAAGGGCCGGGTTACCAACGTCCTGCCTGGGATGGACGCGGCGTTCGTGGACATCGGCCTCGAGCGCAACGCCTTCCTCCACGTGGCCGACATCCGGTCTCAGCGGCTCGACGGCGAGGAGATCGAGGAGTCAATCGGCCGCGGCGCGATCGCCGAGCGGCTGCGCCCGGGCCAGGAGATCCTGGTTCAGGTCACCAAGGAGCCGATGGGGTCGAAGGGCGCGCGGGTCACGACATACGTGGCCCTGCCGGCCCACTACCTGGTGCTCATGCCGACCGTCAACTACGTGGGTGTGAGCCGGCGCATCACCGGTGAGGCCGAGCGCAAGCGTCTGCGCCAGATCGCCGAACGGGTGCGGCCCGAGAAGATGGGCATCATTGTGCGCACCGCGGCCGAGGGAGTTGAGGAGAAGGTCCTCGCCGACGACGTTGCGTTCCTGCGTCAGATGTGGAACCGGGTGCTCGAACGCGCGCGTGCCGGCAAGGCGCCGGCGCCCGTGTACCAGGACCTGCGCCTGATCCGGCGCGTCGTGCGCGACCTATTCACCGAGGACGTGGATCGGTTCGTGGTGGACTCGCCGGAGGAGTACGGCAGGATCGCGGACCTGCTTTCCTCGTTTGCCCCGCAGCTTCGGTCCCGGCTTGTGCTCCACCGCGACGATGAGCCGATCTTCGAGCGCCGGGGGATCGAGCGCGAGATAGACCGCGCTCTGCGCCGCCGGGTCTGGCTGAAGTCGGGCGGGTACGTTGTGATAGACCGGACCGAGGCGTTGACCGTCATTGACGTGAACACCGGCAAGTACGTGGGCAAGACCGACCTGACCACCACGATACTGCGCACGAACCTGGAGGCCGTCGGTGAGGTCGTGCGCCAGATCTCGCTGCGGGATATCGGCGGCATCATCCTGGTGGACTTCATTGACATGGAGAAGGTGGATCACCGCAAGCGGGTCCTGGACGCGCTGGAGGAGGCCGTGAAACGTGACCGGTCCAAGGCCCATGTGATTGACCTGACCGGCCTGGGCCTGGTTGAGATCACCCGCAAGCGCGTCTACCAGGACCTGGATGAGATTATGCGCACCCCGTGCCCGTACTGCGAGGGCCGCGGCCGGGTGCTCTCTCCGGAGACGATGGCGGTTCGGGTGCGGCGCGAGGCAAGCAGGCTGGTCCGGGGCACTAAGGCACCAGCGGTGCTCATCGAGGTACACCCCCAGGTGGCCGGCGCGCTGCTCCGGGACGGTGCCGGCTGGGTGCGATCGCTGGAGGAGGCCTCGGGCAGGCGCGTGCGAATACGCGGCAGGGAAGGGCTGCACCTGGAGCGCCTGAACGTTGCCGAGGGCGAGAGCCTGAAGGAGCTGGAGGCGGCGACTCCCGAGGGCGGCAAGCGCGTCCAGTTCTGGACGGACCGGGGTTCCGACGAGGTTCTCTCGCTTGCGGAACCGGACCCGGACTACGAGATGGCCCTGGCGCTGGCCGGGGAGCCGCGGCAGGGGGCCGGGAGGAAGGGAGTCGTCGCGCGGGTGCTGGGGGTGCTGCGGGGCAGGCGCGAGCGGGCGAATTGACCCATTCCGGGCCGCGTGGTAGAATGCGTCGGGTTTGGTGGAGGTGGGATGTGTACGCGGTTGTTGACTCTGGAGGCAAGCAGTTCACGGTCCGCGAGGGCGATCTCGTGCGCGTTGAGCGCATCGCCGGTTCGCCTGGTGACCAGGTAATCCTCGACCGGGTGCTGCTCATCGGTGACGGCGAGACGCGGATGGGTACGCCGACGGTAGAGGGCGCTTCGGTGCAGGCACGCGTCGTGCGACAGGCCCGGGCGCGCAAGATCATCGTGATGAAGTACAAGGCCAAGGCGCACTACCGCCGGAAGACCGGCCACAGGCAGGACTTCACCGAGCTGCGCATTGAGCGCATCGCCGCGCCGGCGGGCTAGGCAGAACCAGGGGGTAGGGAGATGGCATCCAAGAAAGGCGTTGGCAGCAGCCGGAACGGCCGTGACTCCAACAGCAAGCGCCTGGGCGTCAAGCGTTTCTCGGGTCAGGCTGTGAGCGCGGGCAGCATTCTGATCCGGCAGCGCGGCACGAAGGTATTCGCCGGCAACAACGTCGGCCGGGGCCGTGACGACACGCTGTTCTCGCTCATAGACGGCGTCGTGGCCTTTGAGCGCCGGGGCCGGGACAGCCGGCAGGTTAGCGTCTACCCGGTTGCAGTTGCGGTCTAGCCCAACAGGTGCGCGCTTCTGGGGCCCGGGTTGCATGACCCGGGCCGTTCACTTCTCCCCGGGCTATTTCGGAGGCTGGCGGGGCGAGGTTTCCCATGTTCATTGACCAGGCGAAGGTCCAAGTCAAGGCCGGTGACGGTGGCAACGGCTGCCTCAGCTTCCGCCGTGAGAAGTTCATACCCAAGGGCGGGCCGGACGGTGGCGACGGCGGGGACGGCGGCAGCGTGGTCTTCGTGACCGATCCAGGGCTTCTTACGCTGGTAGACTTCCGTTATCGCCGGCACTTGCGCGCCCGTCGCGGCGCCCACGGCGAGGGCGCAAATCGCTCGGGCCGCCGGGGCGCGGATCTGGTCGTCTCAGTGCCCGTGGGAACGATCGTGCGCGACGCCGTGACCCGCAAGGTGATAGCCGATCTGGCCGAGGAGGGCCAGCGCGCCGTGATAGCTACTGGCGGTCGGGGCGGACGGGGTAATGCTCGTTTCGCCACTTCCACGCACCGCGCCCCCCGCCGCACCGAGCCGGGGCATCCCGGAGAGGAACTGCAGATCGAGATGGAGCTGCGGCTCCTGGCCGACGTCGGCCTGGTAGGCCTGCCCAACGCGGGCAAGTCCACGCTGCTCCGCCGCATCTCGGCCGCGCGGCCCAAGGTGGGCGACTATCCCTTCACGACCACCGAGCCGACCTTGGGTGTGGTGGAGGTCGAGGGTGGCGGGAGCTTCGTGGTGGCCGATCTGCCCGGGCTGATCGAAGGCGCCCACCTGGGCGCCGGGTTGGGGCACGCGTTCCTGCGGCATACCGGCAGGACGCGCGTGCTGATTCACCTGGTGGACGCAAGCAGTGCCGAAGACCCGGTCGAGGGTTTTGCCGCGATCCGCAGGGAACTCGGGCTGTACGATCCACGCCTGCTCGAGCGTCCCGTGATCGTGGCCCTCAACAAGATGGACCTGCCCGAGGCCAGGGCACGCCTGGCGGACCTGCTGGCGCGATTCTCCGCGCTGGGGATCCGGGCCCTCCCGGTTTCCGGTGCCACCGGAGAGGGGCTGGAGGCGTTGGTCCTCGCGGCCCTCGGCGCGCTGGCTCGGGGTCCGGGCCGATCCACTGGCAGAGGCCTCGACCGGGAGGAGACATTCACGGGAGGCAAGAAGTCAACCTCCGTGCGGGCGACGGACCGCAGCCGAGGCGGGCGCGAGGCGACGGCGTGACCAGGGTCGGCGTCATGGGCGGGACCTTTGACCCGATTCACCACGGGCACCTGGTTACCGCCGAGGAGGCCCGGGTTCAGTTCGATCTCGACCGCGTGATCTTCATCCCCAGCGGGCAGCCGCCCCACAAGGATCCTGCCGACGTTACTCCGTCCGAACACCGGTACCTGATGACTTTTCTGGCCACGGTCTCCAACCCGCACCTCGGCGTGTCGAGGTTGGAGATAGACCGGGCCGGCCCATCGTACACGATTGACACGATCCGTCTGCTGGCGAAAGAGTTCGCCGGCGCGGAGCTATTCTATGTCACCGGCGCCGACGCCATCATGCAGATCATGCGCGGGGAGTGGGAGCGGTCGCCTGATCTGCTCGGGCTATGCGAGTTCATTGCCGCCACCCGGCCCGGGTTCGACCTGGATCTCGATGTGCTCAGGCGTCACAACTGCACGGGGAGGTCCCTGGTGAACGTCCACGTTATGGCTATTCCAGCGCTGGCGATCTCGTCCACGGATATCCGCGCCCGCGTGCGCACTCGTCGGCCTATCAAGTACCTGGTGCCCGAGGCGGTCGAGGCGTACATCGTCAAGCATGGCCTCTACATGGAGGATTCGGCGCTCCGGGAGCCATCGGGTGGCTAGGCCCCGTCCGCGCCGCAAGGCGGCCGCGCCGGAGTCACTGCCCAAGGCCATGCTGGCTGCTGAGGTCGCAGAGGCGAAGCGCGCCGAGGACGTGGTCATCCTCGATCTGCGTGAGCAGACCCTCGTTACCGACTACTTCGTGTTGTGCACCGCGGCCAGCCGGGTGCAGATCCGTGCCGTGGCGGACGCGATTACCGACGCCCTCAAGGACAGCCAGGTCCGTGGTGTGCGCGAGGGTGCCGAAGCCGGGCAGTGGGTCCTGCTCGACTACGGCGACGTCGTGGTCCACGTATTCGGCCCTGAGGCCCGGGCCTTCTACCGGCTCGAAAGGCTTTGGGCCGACGCGCCGGTCGTGGACCGGTAGGCGGACGATGCACCTGGCCGTCCGGCCGGCGACGATCGAGGACGGCACCACGCTCGTCCGCGTGCTGGACGCCGCATATGCCGGCGGCTACTCGGCCACGTTCGATCGCGACGGTCCTCTTCAGCCCAACGATCTGTGGTGGGCCCGGTCTGAGAAGGACATCAGTGTGATCGAGGTCAACCGAGATCCCTCCGGCATGCTGGTGGTCGGCCGCAGCGCCGGCCAGTGGCTCGTGGAGGAGATCCTGCTGGACGGATTCTCCAGGTACCCGGCCAGGACGCAGGAGGCGCTTCTGGGCCGGATCAGCGCACACCTGACGGCCCTGTTCCAGCGCGCGGGTCAGGACGCGATGCTCCTGCGCGTGGCCGACACGAACCCGTTCGGTCTCCTCCTGGTTCGAAGCCTGCACGCGGCCTTCACCAACGCCCTGCTGGTCCACCGGTATCGGGGCCCCAAGCGCCCTGGTGCCGGCTCTCCTACGGGCTATGAGGTCCGCCGGTGGATGCCGGCCGACGCGCGCGAGGTCGGACGGCTGGTGCGCGAGGTGACGGCTGACCGCGGCCGCATAGACGAGGTCGAGCGGGCGGTGCGCGCCAAGGACGCTAAGGGCTACGTGGCGTGCAGGGACGGCCTGGCCGTCGGCGTTGCCACGGTCGAGCTGCGGCCGGGCAGGCCTGACTGGTTCGTCGGCGTGCGCGAGACGCACCGACGCCGCGGGCTGGGGCGCGCGCTGGCGCACGCGGCCATCGGCGCGATGGCTGCGCGCGGGACGCCGCCGTACGCGACCGTCTGGGCTCTCGACCCCATCGCCGGGCCGTTCCTGCGCGCTCTAGGATTCGTCGTAGAGCGAACGTATCTCTATGTGGAGAAGCCGCTGTAGCGCCGCGCGATCCGCGTAGCGCGATGAGGATTGCCAGGACCGCATCCCTGGCCGCCCTGCTGCTGATCCTGGCGCTTCCCGCGGGCGGGGCTCCTGCTCCTGCTGTCCTCGACCGCCCCCCGGGTGAGTTCGAGCTGCCGTACTCTCCCGCCGACGGCGCGGTGGTCTCTATCACGCCGCCGGGCTTCGTTTGGATTCCGGTTGCGCGGGGCGCGCGGTATGCCCTGCAGGTGGGGCCGGCCCTGGATCCGGCCGGGCCTGGGGGCCGAACGGTCCGCGGGATCACGATGGCGTCGCACGCCCCGCGCGAGGTCCTCGCCCCGGGCCGCTGGGCCTGGCGTTACGGCGTCGAGTCCTCCGATGGCACCGTCGCCTGGAGTCGCGCCCGGGCTTTCACCGTGGGCCCGGACGCGCGCCCCTGGCCCTATCCAGGCGTGGACGCCATGGCCGGCCGGGTACCACGGGGCCGGCCGCGTCTGTTCGTGCGCGCCGAGGAGGTGGCCGCCTACCGGGGTCGCGCGCGGGACGGCGACCTCCGGACTCTGGCGGCCGGGATCGTGCGCTTGGCCGAGCGCGACCTGGGCGGGTCGCTGCCTCCGGAGCCGGATTTCCTGCCGCGCACCCAGCCAGACCGGGGCCGCATCTTTGCCGAGATCATCCGCACCACGCGGCCGCCGATGGACGCCATGGAGCGGGCTGCGCTGGCCTACCTGCTAACCGGCGATGCGCGCTTCGCCGATGAGGCGCGGCGCCGGCTGCGGCACTTTTTCTCCTGGGACCCGCTGGGACCGACGGAGCTGGCGCACAACGACGAGCCGGCGATGTGGATGATGATGCGCGGGGTGAGGGCCTACGATTGGATACACGACAGGATCCTGCCCGAGGAACGTGAGGCGATCGAGCGCGTCATGCGGGTCCGCGCCGAGCAGATGCACCAGGTGTTGCGACGCCGGCCTTTCGAGAGTAACCCCTACGAGAGTCACGCCGGCCGTATCATCGGGTTCCTGGGCGAGGCTGCGCTCGCGTTCGTCCACGAGTGGCCCGAGGCGCGCGACTGGCTGGATTACGTGGCCACCGCCTATTGGACCTCCTATCCGGCATGGGGCGGTGACGATGGCGGTTGGGCCGAGGGCCCGGCGTACTGGGGTTCGTACATGAACTTCATGCTGCACTTCGCGGTGGCGCTGCGGACCGGCGCGGGCGCAGACATAATGGGCAAGCCGTTCTTCGCCACCACGCCGTTGTACGCCGTGTACACGGCCCCGCCCTACCACCGGCTGGCACCGTTCGGGGACGGCCAGCACAGCCGTATCGAGCTGGGCAGTCTCATGTATTGGTTCTCGTCGGTGCTGCGCGATCCGGTGGCGCGCTGGTATGCAGAGGCGCGCCAGCGCGGGCCGAGCCAGGACATTCTGGGGGTCGTTTTGGCGGACGCGACGCTGGCAGGTCGGCCTCCGACCGCGCTACCCCAGAGCCGTGTCTTTCCATCGGTGGGCCTGGTCGCCATGCACAGCGCGCTGGGCGACCCGGACAACGACATCTACCTGCTCTTTCGCAGCAGCCCTTACGGATCGCACAGCCACGGACACTCCAACCAGAACGCGTTTGCCATAGAGGCCTACGGCGAAGCACTGGCCATTGCTTCCGGGTACTATCCATGGTACGCGTCGCCGCACCACGACATGTGGACGCGCGAGACCCGGGCCTCGAACGCGATTACGATCAACGGCGGTCAGGGGCAGGGGAAACGCAGCATCCGGGCGCGCGGGAGGATCGAGGCGTTCGCCACCGGCGGCGGCTACGACCACGCCTCCGGCGACGCCACTCCTGCCTACGAGGGCCGGCTGCTGCGCGCGGTGCGCCGGATCGTGCACGTGCGCCCGGGCGTGTTCGTAATCTATGACGAGGTCGCCGCGCCCGGGCCGGTCACCTGGGAGTGGTGGCTGCACACACTCTCGCGTGTGGAGGTGGACGAGGGCTCTGCCGAGATTCGGGTACGCGAGGCGAAGGCAGGGATGGTCGTGCGTTTCCTGGATCCGGTCGGCCTTGCGTTCGCGCAGACCGATCGCTTCGCCGTGCCGCCCGAGGACGGGCGGCCCAACCAGTGGCACCTGACCGCCTCGACGCGGTCGGCGCAGTCCAGCACGGTCTTCCTGGCGGTGCTCATGCCGCACCGGGCCGGTGATACGGTCGGGCTCCCGCGCGTATCCAGGGTTGAGGGGGAGGGCGCGCTGGGCGTCGCCCTGGCGTGGCCTGACGGCCGCCGAGATCTGGTGGGCTTTCGCAGACCGGGTCGTACCGAGGCCGTCAGGCTCGAGGCGATCGAGGCCGATGCCGCGGCCTTCGCGGTGGGCACGGCCCCCGGAGGTGTCCTGCGGCGCTGGCTTATCGGGCAGGGGCGCCGCCTGACCCTGGGTGAAAGGGATCTGGCGCCGGGGGGCCCGGACCGCACGGCCACCTGGCCTTGACGCCGGCTGCTCGGGCAGGGGCGGCTTCCCGCGTGGGCGAAGCCAGTGGTAACCATGAGCGACGCGCTACGCCTCGCGGTTCTGATTGTTTCCCTGGTGACCCTTGCGACCACAGTGCGCCAGCACGCGGCCTATCTGGGCGGCCGTCGGCAGGGAGGGTTCTTCGCCCACCTGGAGACCGCCGGCTGGCTTATCCTCACCCTTGCCTTTGGGGCGACGGCGTTCCGCCCGGATCTGTGGATCCTGGGGGTCAGCACGGCGCCCGTCGGGGCGCTGTGCATCCTGGTCCGTTCCATGCTGAGGGCCCTCGGCCGTGCCTGAGCGCAGTGACGAGAAGCTGATAGCCACAAACCGCCAGGCCCGGCACGAGTACCACATCGAGGAAACGGTCGAGGCCGGCCTGGTGCTCACCGGCACCGAGGTCAAATCGCTGCGGGGCGGTCGCGTCACGCTGGGCGAGGCGTTTGCGCGCGTGGAGCGCGGCGAGGCGTGGCTGCTCCACCTGCACATCCCGCCCTACGACGCCGGTAACATCTTCAACCACGACCCGCTGCGGCCGCGCAAGCTGCTGCTCCACCAGCGCGAGATCCGGCGCCTGGCGGAGGCGGCCGCGCGGAAGGGGTACACACTCGTGCCGCTGCGCCTGTACTTCCGCAGGGGCAGGGCCAGGGTCGAGCTGGCGCTGGGACGCGGGAAGAAGCTCTACGACAAGCGCGAGGCGATCGGGCAGAGGGAAGCACAGCGCCAGGCGCAGCGCGCAGTGAAGCAGCCGGTCGAGCCGCGCGCTCGCAGGAGAAAGGGAGAGGGCGGATGACACAGGCTTGGGGCCAGGGACCACTCGTTGGCATCATCATGGGCAGTACCTCTGACCGGCCGGTCCTTGAGGCAGCGGTCGAGATCCTAACCGAGATGGAGATACCGCACGAGGTCAGGGTAGTCTCCGCGCACCGGACGCCCGACTGGATGTTCGAGTACGCGGCCGCCGCTGAACGTCGCGGCATCAAGGTGATCATCGCCGGCGCCGGCGGCGCCGCGCACCTGCCGGGTATGACCGCGGCCAAGACCGTACTGCCGGTGATCGGCGTGCCGGTGCCCAGCGAGCACCTGCGCGGGCTGGACTCGCTGCTCTCGATCGTGCAGATGCCCGCCGGCGTGCCGGTGGGCACGATGGCGATCGGCCGCGCAGGCGCGGCGAACGCCGCGTTGCTGGCAGCGCGCATCCTGGGTCTTTGCGATGAGGCGATCCGCGAGCGGCTGCGGCGCCGCCAGGAGGAGCAGGCAGCCGCCGTGCTGGAGGCAGGCGGCGGATGAGAGTCGGCGCAGCGGTGCCCCTGCTGCCCGGCGCAACGATCGGCATCGTCGGCGGCGGGCAGCTCGGCCGCATGCTGGCGTTGGACGCCCGGCGGATGGGCTACGGCGTGGCAGTTCTTGATCCATCCCCGGCGGCCCCGGCTGCGGCGCTGGCCGATGCGCACGTCCAGGCTCAGTTTGACGACGTCGGTGCGGTCGCCGATCTGGCGGCACGCTCGGACGTGGTGACGTTTGAGCTCGAGCACGTGCCGCTCGACTGCGCGCTGGCCGCGGCAGCGCGGCGGCCGGTTCGGCCTTCGAGCCAGGTCCTGGCGGCCTGCCAGCACCGCATACGGGAGAAGCAGTTCCTGCGTGAGCACGGGTTTCCGACTGCCCCCTGGCGCCAGGCCGGCTCTGCCGAGGAGATCGAAGAGGCGGTCGCCGGCCTCGGTCTGCCCTGCGTGGTGAAGATCCCCTTCTTTGGCTACGATGGGCGCGGGCAGGTGCGCGTCGCGTCGCGAAACGATCTTCCGGCGGCCGCTACGCTGGGGTTCGAACGCGGGCCTCTGGTCGTGGAGCGGTACATTCCTTTCGCGAGCGAGGTCGCGGTCGTTGTCGCGCGCGGGATGGACGGCGGGCGGCGCGTCTACCCGGTCGTGCGCACGGTACACGACGACGGAATCCTGGTGGAGGTGGTGGTGCCGGCGCAGGTTCCTGCCACGGTTGCCGATCGGGCAGCCGGCATCGCCGAGTCCATAGCCACGGCGCTCGACCTCGTCGGCGTCCTTGCGGTCGAGATGTTCGTGATGGATCGCGGCGAGGTGCTCGTGAACGAAATGGCGCCGCGTCCCCACAACTCAGGCCACTACACGATCAACGCCTGCCCCACGTCGCAGTTCGAGCAGCACGTACGCGCGATTTGTGGGTTGCCGCTGGGTGGCGCTGGCCTCCTGGCTTCGGCGGCGATGGTGAACCTGCTGGGTGACCGGCAGGGCCCGGTCCGGCTCGCCGGGGTCGAGGAGGCCCTGGCCGTGGCCGGGGTCTCTCTGCACCTCTACGGGAAGGGCGAGGCGTGGCCCCGGCGTAAGATGGGGCACATCACCGCGCTAGGGGAGACCGCCGAGGAGGCGCTGGACCGCGCGCGGCGCGCGGCGGCGATGCTCCGATGGGAGCCGGTCGCGTTATCGCAGCCGCCCCGGGGGTTGCACCTCTCCGGCGTGTGAGGGGCATGCCCGCCCGCATCCTTACGGTCGACCCCCAGGCGCCCGGTGCCGCGGCTATCGGCGAGGCGGCCGCGGTTCTCTCTGCGGGCGGCCTGGTCGCCTTTCCCACCGAGACGGTCTACGGCCTGGGCGCCGACGCCCTGAACCCGCGCGCGGTGGAGCGCATCTACGCCGCGAAGGGCCGCCCGGTTGACAACCCGATCATCGTGCACATCGCCGATCCCGGCGCCCTGGGCGGACTGGTTGGCGACGTGCCCCCGGCCGCGCAGATCCTGATAGCGCGCTGCTGGCCGGGTCCGCTTACCCTTGTGCTGCCGGCCGCGCCGGTGGTGCCTTCCGTGACGCGAGGCGGACTGCCGACGGTGGCCGTGCGCATACCCGCGCACCAGGTGGCGCTGGCCCTGATCCGCGCAGCCGGGTGCCCTGTGGCCGCGCCCAGCGCGAACCGGTCGGGCCGACCCAGCCCGACCACGGCGCAGCACGTGCTTGCCGACGTGGGTGGGTCGGTTGAACTCGTGCTCGACGGCGGTCCAACGCCGGTGGGAGTAGAGTCCACAGTGCTCGACCTCACATGCGATCCGCCGGCGCTCCTGCGACCGGGCGGGGTATCGCTGGAACAACTTGTGGCGATCGTCGGTCAGGTGACCGTTCCCGTGCTGGGTGCCGCCGCGGCAGGCACCGCTGCGCCGGAGGTGCAGGCCGCGCTGGCGCGCTCGCCTGGCACGCGGTACCGCCACTACGCGCCGCGGGCAAGGGTGGTGCTGGTGGAGGCCCTGCCGGAGGTACCGCCGGAGGAGGCCGGTGCCGCGCAGCCCGCCGCCGAGCTGTCCGCGGCCGTGCGCCGGCTGTGGGACGAGGGTCTGCGCGTCGGCGTCATGGTGACAGTCGAGGCCGCTTCCAGAGTTCCCGAGGGTGCGGTCGTGCGGGTGATGGGACCGCGCGCCGATCCTGCGGCCGTGGCCGCCAGGCTGTTCGCCCTCCTGCGCGAGCTCGACGACGCAGGTCTCGATGCGATCGTGGTGGAGGGGATTCCTGAGCAGGGACTGGGCAGGGCGGTGATGGACCGGCTGCGCAGGGCGGCAGGCCAGGCCGGGTGAGCCCCTGCCATGGTATAATAAGCGTGCTTGGTCGTAGCCGCAGCCAGAATGTGGGGGCGATCGGTTTCGACTGGGTGGGAAGCAGCAGAGCTGCGAGCCGAGGTGGTCAGGTCCTCGTTAATCAACTGGCAGGCGCACAAACGCCAACACACAGTACGCACTCGCCGCTTAAATAGCGTCGACGCTCACCTGGTAGGGCCGGCGGCCCGGGCTGAGCGCCACAAGCCGGCTACCGTCGGGCGTCCTGGCCCGGGACGCGCGATGGGAATCCCAACGGGCTGGCAGCTGGAGCATCCGGTCTGCGGGAGGCTCCGGCAGCGAGATCCAAAGCGCAGACTACGCTCGTAGACGCTCCGCCCTCATCCACTCAGGACGCGGGTTCGATTCCCGCCGCCTCCACCAATCGTCCTTTAGCCAGGACGCGGGTTTCCGCCCGCGTCATTGGTTTTGGTGGCAACTGGGTGGCAGACTTTGACGTGTGGCGGGGTCGCAGCAAATGCCCGTGGACGGACTGACAGCACGGGAATCGGCTCCTCGGGTACGAGGGCGGCACAGGATCGTCGGCCATGATCGAGTCTCGACCCTGTTCTCGGTGAGACGCCTCCACTCAACGACTCGGTGGACATCCCGGAAGAGAAGCCGGTGACACTCTAGGCAGTGCCCCGCCAGCGGATGCGGTCAGGTCATCAGGTTCTGGGACGACTCCTGGGGCCTAGCGTCGTACCGGCCGGAGCCATGATCTCAGGCGCGTATCAAGTGGCGTATCAGGTGATACGCCGATACGCTTCCCAGAGAGCCGTCGGCGTATACTTCGCCCCCAACTGGCCAGGCACCGCGACGGTAGCTACCCTTCATGAGATTACGCGACGAGCCGCGCCCATATGATGAGAAGCCAGTGAGCGAACCCCAGGATCGCAAGCACGAGACCGGCAAACCCAAGCCTAGACGTTGTCCAGTCCTTCACTCTAGCCGCGCCGATGATTGCGGCGATCCCCGCAAGGGCGCCGAAGAGCGCTCCGAAGAGCCACACGGATCCCATCAGATCGCATCCTAGAGCGTACGGGTCGGTACGGACACAGCGCACGGAGGCTACCAGACCAGTAGCGTCAGACGCCACTGAGACGAAACCGACCAGTCTCCACATCTCGGCACTCATGCGCGCTTGCCTCCTCGGGTGTGGTCACAAGACGCCCCAACACCTAGCGTTGCTGCAGACCTGCGCACAAGAACAGGCCGGCACTCGCAATCAGGCCCAAAGCGACACTGCCCTGGCGCGGGTCCGGCCTTTTCGCCCATGCCGGATGGCCAACGACCCCAGCACTACGGCGAGGAGGTTTGTGATCGTTGGAGGCAGCAGATGCAATGGGACGGCAAAGGCGCAGATCGGGTCGTAGGAGCGGCAGTCTCCTGTCACCGCCGCATAGGCTGCACCCATCAAGCCGAACCCGAGCGCCCACGCCTTCATAGCACTCGCCTCTTCGGTTATCAGACAATAAGACGCCCCGGCCCCTCGGGAACGGCGAGGCGTCTGGTATGGGGGCCGGGCTACCGGCTATCTACGGCGACCGTTCGTCAGAAGGGGCTGCCGCCTCCTCCAATCGTGTCTGTCCCTCCCGGCATGGTTGACGCCCCTCGGCGCCCGGCCGACAGGTTGTCGAGCGTGCTCGCTCTTCGGAACTTGACGAACACCTCCGCCTTTGTGAGGTGCGCGTGTTGGCTGACCATGGCGAGGCTCCCAAGGACAGTACCACAGCACAGAAGCGCCGCCCGACAAGGCAAGCCTACGCGGCGTGGCAGCCCTTGCCGGACAGCCCTGCCACACGCCGCAGCAGCTTCGGCGCTGAGAGCACGCATCTAGCGTTTCGGGGCGAAGCGCAGAAGTAGAACACGGCCAGCCTGATCCGGCGCGTTCGTCACCTGCCACGCGTCAGAAAACACACGCACCTCGCCACCTCTCAACGTCTGTTCGCGATGCCCAGAGAGTCCGACACGCACACTTCCAGAGATCCCAATGATGACCATGGGCTGGTCACTGGAGATGAATGTCCCCACATCCCAGTTTGGTGGGTAGCGACCGATGGAAATGCGGTAAAGCCAGACCGTGTGGGCTCCACTACTCAGTCCCACTGCTGCAACTGCAAAGGTCCGATATTCCGACGGGAGCGCGGAAGCAACGTCAGCACCCAACGTAATGAGGCAAAGTCTGGTCCTCAATGTCGAATGCCAGTCATGCGTGTGCTCGGCCCCGTCCGGTATCCACGCGGCCTCGCCGCTGACATGGTCGCTCGTTCGCCCCGCTATCGTCAGCAGATTGAGCCCCTCCACCGTGTACTCCCAACCCATCGCGTGGCTGTGGGTTCGGACGGAGGCGCCCGGCTCAACCACGAGTTCACTGACCTTGATGTTTGTGGGGGCGGCCGGCAGAATCGCCTCTTGCTGACCCAGGAGTTTGGTTTCAGGGCCGACGATGATGAGTTGAGCCAAAGCATCGCTCGGGGCCAGTGCACCAGGGACGTTCTGTGCCCCGGTCATTTGTACGTAGCCGTCAGTGGTCACGCCCAGCGTCCATTCTTCAATGCGCTGGCCCGGCACGATGAGGTTGTCGTCAGGAGCCTGCGCAAAGCCGGGCACCGACAGGGCGAGGGCAACGAACAGAAGCAGGACATACGCAGTGGTCTTCATCGCGCTCGCCTCCTCGGTTTCGGTCATTAGACAGCAAGACGCCCCGGCCCGCTGCGTGGGGCGAATCGCTCGGTACGGGGCCGGTACCGGCGTGGCCGCATCGCAATCATGGTTGCTTCAGAGTCAGCACCCAGATCTGCCACGGATCCTTCGCAAAGGCAATCCTCGCCCCATCTGGCGAAAACGCTGCTCCACGGCCGGCGGTCAAGGATCGTGTCTGCGGCTCCGGCACGACGCCAGCGATGGCATCCGCGCTCGTCATGATCCAAAGAACGTCGCCGCGGCCGTAAACAATGAACTTGCCGTCGGGGGACACCACAGGTGCCATGTGGCCTTGGCCGGTGGCCACCGTGCGCAGTTCACGCGTGCGCGGATCCAACACCTGCAGATCGTTGGTAGATGACGAATCGATCACCTCCCGAGCATTGGCGACAAGAATGAACTTGCCGCTATCTCCGACGAAGCGTGGGGACTCAACGTTGCCGGGTCCCTCCCAGACCGACGACGCACCGGACCCATCCGCGTTCATGACATAGACACGACTGTTGCCGCTGGCACCGGCCCCGGAAAATACGATCTTCGTCCCGTCGGGGGACCACGACGGATCCCTCGCGCGACCCAGGTTCGTCAGTGCCCTGGCACCGCTTCCGTCCGGGTTGATCGTCCAGATCTCTTGGGTCCACCTCGGGGTGGGTCCCGTGACCAAGACGTCGAGCCCGACCGAACGATTGAAGATGATTCGACGACCGTCCGGAGACCACGACGGGTTGTCATTGTGTTCCCCGGCGGCCTGCCTGGTGAGGCGCCTGGGAGATTGTCCCTGGATACCCACGACCCAGATGTCCGAGGGGTGGAACTTGAGCCCCGGACGGTCAGGGAGCCTGCTAACTTCACCAATGCGACTGAACGTGATGGTCTGGCCGTCCGGAGACCAGCTCACCGATCCGTACCTGGATCCCGGCGATCCACTGCCCACATCGCGCTGGAGAACGAGAGTCGCGTCCCCTGGTTCTGGCAAGGGGCTCTGACCAGCGAGCGGATGCGCCAACAGGGTGACGGCGATGACCGCTGCAAGAAGCAAATTGATCGCAAACAGGCGCCATCCCCCGGAGCGACAGCCACGTTCCTTCAGCGGGTTCCCTGGCAGCTTCCCTCCAAGACCTAAGCAGCCACCGTTACTGGCCATCTCCGTACCTCCCAACTCCGATCGTCTTGCCGGTTCAGGTCCCCGGAGCCGTCATGCCGCCTTCATGCCCTTTCCCACAGAGCGCTATCGACAGTTGGGACGTTCACAGCGCCACCAGATCGGGATGAGGACCGTGTCATCGAGCACCTTCTGCTCTACGTCCCTGAAGAGACGAATGCCGTCGTAGACGTCTCCGACCGATCGTGGCCGGTCGATCAGCGCTCGAGCCCGACCGATGAGGGCGTCCACGTCGGGATTCGCGTAACCGAAGATGTTCAGTGAGCCTTTCGAGTGGGCGAGAAGTTCAAGCAGGCTGCGCACCCCCACGACGAGGATGTTCAGCCCTGTGTCCTCCGTACAGGCGTTGGTGAACAAGGCCACGTAGAAGAGGTGGATCGCGGAGGAGCGCACGACGCTGGCGTCACCACCGGTCCGCACCGTAACGCGAAAGCCGAGCTCGCGAAGCTCACTCACGAAATCGTCCGCACCGGCGAGACCTTCGTTCACCCACAAGCTCACCGGCACGTCACTGGGCTTGATGCCTCTGTTCTCAATCGCCTGCTTTGCGGCGGCGAGATCATAAGGCTGCGGCCTCGGTAGGACCGAATTCTCGACGCACTGCGGAGGTACGATGCCCCGGGCGCGCGAGGCGGCGTGTGGGCGCTCGCCGGCAGCACAGTCAGCAGCCGCGCTCCCGATGCCCCTTCGCCAGCCGCATCTGCTGAGGAGATGCAGCGCATCGTGACCCGCGCCCGGGCGATGGTGGGCACCGGCCTGACGGCTGTCGTCGGGTGGATGGCTCTTGGATTGGCGGGGAGCATCCTTGTCGGCTCCCTGCGCACTGCGGCGCTGGCCGTCCTCGTCGGCGCCGCTCTGATAGGGCGTGGCATGCCCGATGCTGTGTTGTTCGGCACGCCCGCGTTTCTTGTCGCTCTGGGAGGCATGGTCGGCGGAATGCTGGGTCGGATGCAGCAGGCCTGGCTGGGCCGGCCCTGGTGGGATTTCGTGGGAGGAGCCGTTGGGGGAGCCATCGGATTGGTGGTGGCCCTTGTCCTCCGTTTCCTGTACAAGCTCGGCTGATCCGAATGGGTGGGAGGTGAGCAGTCATGCGCTTGCTCGGAGCCATGCTGTTCGTTCTTGTGGGTGCGGCCACCCAGCCCAGTGCGCCCATCGCGCTGACAAACGTCTACCACTCGCTCGAAGGCCAGACGCTGGTCATCCACGGGATGGTGGAGAATCGGTCGGCCGCTTCCTTGGGACGCCTTGTCATCGACGCCACCGGACTCACGCCGTCCGGAAGCGCCGCCTACGGCGGGAGCGATGGGATCCCCTGGGGTGTGGCGCCGGGGAGGGACGAAGCGTTCTCCATCAACCTGTTTCTCACCGGACAGCTCGTGCGCGAGTATGTGGTGCGGGTGGCGCTCGCCAGCGCTCCCAACCGCCCTCTGGCGAGCGTCCGGCGCAGTGCCGACGGCTCGCTCTACCGGCCGCTGCTCATGTCCGTCGTGCGGCTTCGGGGAGCCGTCAATGGCGATCTCCTCAGCGTGCGCAGCGACGCGGGCGGGTGGCCTGTTGCACAGGTCACCGTTGAGGCCGTGCTACTCGTTCCTGGCCATCACGCGCCCCACCTCCGGCGACTGGTCCTGGATGTACCCGCGGACGGCGAAGGCCGGATCCGGCACGGGCTCGCCGGGGCCGAACTGGTGGGCCTGCGGGTGGTGGACGTGCGTCCGAAGGTGCTCTGGGAGGACTAGGAACCACCGGCGATGGCTGTAATGCCCTGGACACAGGGATTTCGGGGCCCATGTCGAATATGTCTCCGGAATCCAGTGCAGCAGATTCACGGGAGGTGTTCCCGCACGGCTGCTGCTGAACGTAGCGGCCGGCGGATGTCCAGGGCCGTCGCTCCAGAACGCCGCGACCACGCATAGCGAAGGGCACGAACCGCACGCGGTGGCCCCGGGGGTCGGCAATGCGGTGTCCTTCCTGCGGTCATGAGCGGACGTCGCCGCACCTGCGGTGCAGCAACTGCTCTGCAACCTTCCCGCGCGAACTCCTCGAACGATACGATCGTCTGACCTTCCTGCTCGGCGTGGTCTCGGATTGGGAGCGCGCCGGGCGGATCTCCGAGTCGGCCCGTGCTGAAATCGCGGAACCCTGTCTGAGGGAACTGGAACGGGTCGAGCAAGAGCTCGGCGTGCGCGCCGCGCCGCCGGTTCCTGAGGCGCTTGTGGTGCCCGTCCCGGTTGCGCCTGTCCCGCCGGCGCCGACCGTCGCCCATGGGCTGATCCCCGCGGCACCCGCATCGTCCGTCCCGCCGGAGGGGGCTCTCCCGGAAGGCGGCCCTCCGGAGGTGGCTCCGTCCCCCCCGCGTCCCCTGATCCCTCGGATCTCCTGGGAGGATGTCTGGCGAGGGCTTCTCTCTGAACGGTCGCTCGAGGTGCTCCTGTTCGCCGGCGCGGTGCTGATCATCGCCGCGGCGGGAACGTTCGTGTACTTCAACTGGGGACGGTTCCCCCCGGCGCTGCAACTGCTCTCCCTGATCGTAGGCACGGCGTCGTTCTTCGTCGGCGGCTGGCTGCTCCGCACGCGCTGGAGGTTGACGCAGTCCGCGCCGGCGCTGGTGGGCATCGGAGCTTTCATCGTTCCGGTGGACTTCTACGCGTGGGCCCGCTTCCGCGATGTCCCACCGTCCGCCTACGCGGCCCTGTGGTGCACGGCGTCAATCTGCTGCGGGGTTGTCTATGCGGCAACCACCTGGTGGCTGCGCCACTGGTTCTTCTGCGTGCTGCTCCTGCTGGCCGCCCACAGCCTGGCGCTCGCGGTGCTCTTCCTGCTGGGCGTCCCACCGGCATGGTGGGGAGCGGTCGCGGCGGCGCTCGCCACGGTGTGGATGGTTCTGAGGCCCCGGTTCTCCCTGGCCGGGCCGGGGTCCGAGCAGGCGGCCACAGGCGTCTCGATCGTCGCGGCGGTGCTGGGCGTGGCGGTACCGGCGCTTCTCCAGGCCGAGAAGTGGGGCACCCTGTTTGACGGCACAAGCCCCGCGGGCGCCTGGATCCTGCCGGTGGCGGCGGCGGTGTGGATGGGCGCGGTGTTTCTGTTTGCATTCCACCGGCGTCTGCCCTCCGGCGACGCCGCGACGCTGGCGGCGCTGACACCGGCGGTCGCCGTGGTGATGACCCTCCTGCCGATGATGACGCGGCCGTGGGTGAGCCTCGGCATCCTGATTCTCGCCGCGGTGTATGTCGCCCTCGAGGACCGCGTCCTGGGGTCGCTGGCCCCGGCCATGCGCGGGACGGCCATCGGAGCGTCGCTGGTCGCCGTCGCCTGGTCTTTGATGGATCGTGTCACCGCCGCGGTCGTCGTACTCGCGGCGTCGGCGCTCTACGCCTGGTGGGCGTTCGAGTTTCGGCGGCCGGTGGTGCTCATCGCCGCGCAGATCGCCGCGCTCGTGGGACTGCTGTACGCGCTGGCCGTCGCCCGCGTCGCCGTGGGGTACTGGCCTCTCGCCGGTCTCGCGGTCGCCGCGGTCAGTCTCGCGGGCACCGTCGCGGCGCGCGCGGCGCCCGGTTTCGCCAGAGTCCTGTATGTCGGTGCGTACGTCTTCCCGGTACTCGGCATCGTCGCCACCGTCGATGTGAAGGCACCTGCGCTGGTGCTCACCACCTTGCTCGGCGGTGCGCTCGCCATCGCGGTCTACTCAGCAGTTCTGGTGCACCGGGGCAGCGATCCGGCGCTGAGCGCGCTCGCGGCGCGGCTGCCGGCGGGCGGCGGCCTGCTCTTCCAGTGGGTGGCCGCCGCTTTGGCCGCCGCTGAGGTGGCGGTCGCGTGGCTGTGGTGGCGTCCGGTGCCCCATGGCTTGGCCGCCGCATGGCTGACGCTCGGCACGGGATTCGTCCTGATCGGCCGGCGCTTGAGGCACATCGACCCGCGCTATCTCCGTCCGTGGGCGGCTTCGGCTCTGGTGCTCAGCACGCTGGCGACGGTGCTCGCCCTGGTCGTGGAAGTTCGCGCACCGCTCATCTACACGCTGCTGCTGGCGACGGTGACTTCGGCACTGTGGGCCTGGCTGCTTCGGTCTCCATGGCTCGCGTATGTCGCCGCCGGGCTCCTACTCGTGCCGTTTGGGCTTGCGCTGCCCGATGCCGTGGCACATGGTCTCATCCCGTCCAGGGCGGCCTACACCTGGCTCATCGCCTCACTGGGCGCGGTCTATCTGCTTGCCGGTGTGATCCTGGATCGCTCTGAACCCCGATTCGGAGCACCCGTGCACCTCGTCAGCCACCTCTTGATCCCGTTCTCGCTCGTGTGGGTGCTGCAGGAGCCGCCGCTCGGCCTGCAGACGCTGGCCATCGCCGTCGCGTTCTATGTCGCGTCCGCACGGCTGGTGCACGAGGGCCGGCACCCGACGGTGATGAGCCTGATTGACCGTCTCACGCAGACGGCCCCGGGTGCCGCGCCACCGCTGCGGGCCATATTCGTCTATGTGTCGGCCTGGCTGTTCCCGTTCTGGTTTGAACTCGCCGCGTCACGCGTCCCTGCGGTTCGCGAAACGCGGGCGTTTCTTGGCGTCACTGCCGCAGCGCTGGCGTGGGCCTATCTAATGGTCGGACAGTGGATACGGCGGGCGAATCCCGCGTACGTGCCACCGTTCAGGATCGCCGCGCAGGCGCTGGTCATCGCCGGCGGTCTGCTGGCCGTCGAGCACCGCCCGCTGCTCCTTGGGGCGGTCGCGCTCGGCGCAGGGCTGCAGGTGGCGCTGTACGCCCTGTCGGGCCAGACGGTGTGGGTGTACACCGCGGCCCTGGGAGGCGCGGGCTGGCTGGGGTTGGCGCTCAACCACCTGCATTTCCACTCGGCTCCCGCGGGATGGGTGATGATCCTGCTCGGGATTGGGTACGTCGGTCTTGCCGAGGTCAACTGGCGCCGGACCGCGACGCGCGACGTCCCACCGGTATCGGCCGCCCTCCTGGCGGTGGCGTTCCTGGTCGTGGTGATCGGCATCCTGCTCACCGCCCTGCGGGTACCCGAGAATGCCTGGGCCGCGTACGCGGTCAGCGCGCTGCTCTTCCTCTGGTGCGGGTGGCGGCTGCGTGAGCCGCTGCTGGGATACCCGGCGGCGGGTCTGGCCGCGGCGACCTACGTCGCCGTCCAGACCACCCTGCTGAAGGGCACAGGTGCGTCCACTGCGCACCATGGCGTGGCGCTGTTACCCGGGGTGGCGGTGTTCTTCGCCGTTGCGTGGGCGCTCGATCGACGCGCCGCTGCCGCAGGGCCGCCCTCCCAGAAGGGCGCGTGGAGTACCCCGATGGACGCGGCGGCGCAGATCGGCATGCTCGTGGCAGTCGTCTTTGCCTCAACGCACCGCTGGCTGTTCCCTGCATCGCTGGGGCTCGCCGCTGTGCTCTACGGACTATCGGCCGTGCGATTCCGCCGGCCTGTGCTGGTGTACGCGGCACTGCTGGCCGCCCTCGCCTCGGCGTTGTTCGCGTTGCTGCAGGCACCCATTGCGCCTCGATACATCCCCGTCGCCTTCGTACCGGTCGCCTGGGCGCTGGCCTTCATTGGCTGGCGCACGGAGGCGGTGCACAGCCGTCAGGCCCTGTTCACAATGACGTGGGCCCAGCCGTGGCATGTGGCGGCCCTCGCCACTGTGGCGCTGTGGGAACTCGTGGGGATGATCGAGGCCCGCGCCCAACTGCTCACGTCGTTGGGCTTCGCGGCGCTCCTGTGTGCGTACGCGTTCCGGTGGCGGGAGTGGAGCGCCGCGACTGCGGCGCAGGTGCTTGTGGTGCTGGGCATCGGCGGCGGTCTCCGCTGGCTGCAGGTGACGTATCCCGCCTGGCTCGCGGCCGCATCGCTCACTGCGCTGGCCTTCGGCGTCCTGTCGGTGATCCTGGGTGTCCTGCGCAGGGGAGCCTTGTGGCAGACGGGCGCGCGCGGGCTGGCCCACGTGCTGGCCGCCGGCGCGCTCGTGTGGGCATTCTTGGGCGTCGTCGCGGCGGTGCACGCGAAGGCCGGAGAAGGTCTGGTCTACACGCTGGCCATCGTGGGCCTGCTCTACCTGCTGCTCGCCATCAAGGACCGGCAGGAGTGGCTCGGCTACCTCGCCGTCGCCATGCTGGAACTCGCCTGGGGTCTCTTCTTGCTGCGCAGACTTCAGGTGACCGAGATCCAGGCGTACGCGATTCCCTCATCGCTATATCTCCTCGGCATAGGGGTGGTGGAGCGACGGATGCGCCGGCCGACGCTCGCGCGGTTCATCGAGGTCGCGGGCCTCATTCTGCTGCTGGGCTCTGCGTTCTGGCAGTCCGTGACCGGCGGAGGGTTCTGGTACGCGGTTCTGCTGGCGGTCGAGGCGGTCGCGGTGGCCTGGGCCGGCGCGGCGTGGCGCCTGCGTCACTACTTCTTCAGCGGCATCGGGATGCTGCTGGTGAACGTCGTCGCCCAGGTCATCGATCCCCTGCGTGCGCTCGACAAGACGATCTTGTTCCTATCGCTTGGCGTGCTGCTGGTGCTCATCGCGGTGGCCGCGGAACGCAAGCGGGAGGCGATCATTCGGACCACGCGCGAGTGGCGCTCGCGGCTGGAGGCATGGGAGTGACCGAGGGCGTGATCCGGGTCGAAGTCCCCGCCGGTTTCTGGCCCCGGCTGCTCGCGTTCTGCCTCGATGCCATCGCTGCGGGTCTCCTCGAATCCCAACTGGCCGATGCGTTGCCTCCCGGACTGGTCACGGTGGCGTACTTCTGGCTGCTGACCGGCATCCTGGGGCGAACGCCCGGCAAGATCGTCCTTGGCATCGAACTGGTCGGGCCAGAGGGCAAGGTGGGTCTTGGCCGCGCGTTCCTGCGCGAGGTCATCGGAAAGCTGATCGGCGCGGTGGCGTTCGGGCTCGGTCTGCTGTGGATCGCGTTCGATCCGCAGAAGCGCGGGTGGCACGACGTGATCGCCGACACCAGGGCGGTGCGCGTGAGCACGACGCTGTGGGCGGCCGCCTGGGAGAGCGAGATCGCCGGCCTGCTCGCCGATCGCGGCGAGGCCCGCGCCGAGTGGCTGGTCAGGGTCTTGCCCGAGAGTCGCGAAGCGGCGCTCCGAGGGTTCGCCGTCAAGCACGCGCGGGGCGTGACGCTGTCGGAGGGAGTGCTCACGCCGACGGGTGAGGTCGAATGGTTCTGACGCGCGCGGGCATCCGCTGGTGTCTCGCCGTTCTGGCTCTGCTTTCCCTGGCCTTGGTGCTGGGGGTCGAGCTGGGACTGCGGGACGGGCGAGAATCCGGCGCGGGGTGGATCCGTCATCCCTGGGCGGACCTGCGCGGTCCCGCGCAGCTGGTCGCGGCGTTGAGCGTTGGTGCGCTGTTGCTGTCGGTCCTCCTTGCGGGACGGCAGCGTCCTCCAAGCACGGCCCTGGTTCCCGTGGAGACTGTTGTCGAGCACCGGACCTTCTCGGCGCCGGTCAAGGCACTGCTGCTGGGCATCAGCGCGGTGATGGCGGTGGTCGGTGGCCTGGCGTTCGCGGGAATCGACGTGCTTCTCGCACTCACACACTCCGAGTTGGCGTTTGCGCTGGCCGTCGGCTGTCTGGTCGGCGGGATCATCACGGTCGTGCAGGTGCGTCACTCGCTCGCCGGGAGACCGGCACGGCGATTCCGTCTGCCGTCCGTGTTGATGCTGGGCCTCGGGTTCGTCCTCGTGGTCGCAGCCGGCACGGTCACCCTGTACCTGCGCCAGCGCGTGGGGTTCAGTTTCGCGCCGCTGCTGTTCCTCGGCGCGGCGCTGCCGCCGCTGGCCGCGCTGAGCGTCGCGGCGGAAGGTGTTGGCCAGCCGGCATCGGCGCGCCGTGTGCTAGTCGCCATGGTGGCCGGAGGCACCGCATCGGTGATCGCCGCGGTCATGTTGGAGATGCTCCTGCCCGGGATTATCGCCCTCTTCGTGAAACCCGTGGCCGACATGATACGGGAGGTCATCGCGCTCATCGACCAGGGGAGGTTCAGCGACCTCTTCAGGTCGCCGGCCGCCATCTTCGCGTTGGTCCAGCTCGCCGTCGTCGCACCCATCGCGGAAGAGGCGGTGAAGCCGATCGGCGTGATGGTCCTGGGGCGCCGCATCCAGTGCGCCCGCGACGCGCTACTGATCGGCATGGGGTGTGGGGCAGGGTTCGCCATCGTCGAAAACATCATGTACGAGGGCGGAGGGATCTCCATCTGGGCGGGCATCACATTTGTTCGCGCGATCGGCGGGGCGCTGCACCCCATTGGCGCGGGACTCGTCTCGCTCGGGTGGTTTGGGGTCTTTCAGCGCCAACCCGGGAGGTGGCGCAATCTTGCCCGCAACTACTTGGCGGCTGTCGGTCTTCACGCGATCTGGAACGGCGCCTGCGGGATCTTCTATCTCCTGGAGTCGGCGCATAGAGACGTCCTCGGACCGGTCGACCTGCAGGGGTGGGTCATTGACATCGGCCTGCTCGCCCTCTTCCTGGTTGAGGGCGCGTTCATGTTCTGGGCGGTGCGGCGCATCGCGCAGGCGCTCGCAGCCGATGCGGTCCCTCAGCCGGCCCTCCCGCCGGCCCGCCTGTTAGGTCTCTGGGCCGTCGCCTGCATGGGCGTGCTGCTGCCCATCGCCGCAGCCGCCAGCCGCGCGGTCGTGCGCTACCTGGAGTCCGGCCCGTCACCGTAGGCTCGTGGTCGCAAGGGTCTCTGGAACGACCCCGGCAGCGGTGATGCGCTGTGGGGGTTCCTTGCCGCGGCCAGTGGCGTCCGTGCGTCGGCAGGTGCCGGGGTGCGGCGATGCGGGAACGCAGGGTTCCTTCAGCGACAGCGGGATGGTCGTGATCCGGTACGCGCCCATTACGCGCATAGTCTGGAGCCGGATTTTCCCACATCGTTGCCCGGCGCGACCCAGAAGGACGTCGACGACTTCCACCGGTTCCACGGAGTCGATGACCCCATGCCCGTTCGTTATGTCAGGTTCCTTTCGCAACTCGCTCCCAGGTGCCGCATCCAGGCGTCCGAGCCTCGATAGGGTTGTCACCTGATGGACTCGCGGCCTGGACAACGCGTACGTTTGGATCGAGATGCAGGAATTGGAATATCCTCGGGGTCGGGCCGGACGGATGCTGCCGCGCTTCATAAGGGAGGCAGGTGTGCTGCGAGCGCTAGCCCATCCTGTGCGGCTGGCGATCCTGGCGCACCTGCGTCGCAGGCCGGCCTGCGTCTGCCACCTCACCAGGGCCTTGGGCCGGCCCCAGGCGTACGTCTCGCAGCAGCTCGCGGTCCTGCGCGGCAGCGGGCTGATCGAAGGGCAGAGGGAGGGGGCGTACGTCTACTACGGACTGCGCGACCGCGGCGTGCTGGCGCTCGTGGATCTTGTCGGCGGGCTCCTCGGGCGCGCGGTTGTCGGCGCCTTGCCCCCGGGCGGGCGGGTCGAGGGATGCGAGTGCCCCCGCTGCCGCAAGGACGCCGTGACCACGGTGGGATCCCGCGGATGATCGGCGATCTGTTGATCGCGGGCCTCCGCGCGCTCTGGGAGTACATCGCCCTGCACGTGCTGACCTGCCTGATTCCGGCGTTTCTGCTGGCCGGCGCGATCGTGGCCTTCGTCTCGAAAGAGGCGGTAATGGCGCGCCTGGGGAGCGCCGTCTCCAAGACGGCCAGCTTCACGACCGCCGCCGGCGCCAGCTTCTTACTCGCCGCCTGCTCGTGCACCGTCATTCCGGTCTCCAGCGGGCTCTACTACGGCGGCGCCGGGATCGGCGCGGCCTTCATCCTGCTGTGGGTGGCCCCGGCATCGAACCTGCTCTCCCTGGTCTACACCGGGAGCATCCTGGGCGCCCAGATGGTCTGGGTGCGCGTCCTGGCGGCGCTGGCAATGGCCTTCATCGTCGGGTGGGTGATGACGCTGGCCTTCCGGCGGGAGGAGGCAGGGCGGATGAGCACTGCATCCGGTGGCTCCGGGACCCGGATCCTGGGCCAAGACGACCTCACGCTTCTGGGGCTGCTCGTCGCCTCGCTGCTGGCTCCCAACTATCTGGTTCGGGGCGGCCCCTACGTCCAGAAGTTGCTGGTATGGGCGGCGGCGACCGCGCTGGTGGCCGCCTATGCCAGGCGGCGAAAGACCGGCGAGGAGATCCGGCGCTGGTTAGGCGAGACGTGGTGGTTCGCCCGCATGATCTTCCCCTTGCTGTTGCTGGGCGTCTTCATTGTTGGCATGGTTGGTGCGTCGATCCCTCGGGCGTGGATCGAGTCGTACCTTGGAGGGTCTGGGCTCCTGGCGTCGTTTCTGGCCACGCTGCTCGGGAGCGTCAGTTACTTCGCCACGATGACCGAGGCGCCGTTCGTGCACACGCTGCTCGGGCTGGGCATGGGCAAGGGGCCTGCCCTGGCCCTGCTGCTGACCGGGCCCGGGCTCAGCCTGCCCAACTGGCTGGCGATCGGCCGCGTCTTCGGCGCGCGGAAGGCCGCCGTCTATGTAGGCACGATCATCGTTCTGGGCACCATCGGAGGCTGGTTCGCCGGGACGTTCGTATTCAAGTGAAGGGGGCGATAGCGTGATCACCATCGAGATCTTCGGCCCGGGGTGCCAGAAGTGCAGGGCCACCGAGGCCGCGGTGCACAAGGCGGTGCAGATGCTGGGACTGCAGGCTGCGATAACGCATGTGCGTGACCCAAAGGAGATGGCTGCTCAGCGCGTGATGTTCACGCCGGCGGTACGGATAAACGGCGAGCTGAAGTGCGCCGGGCGCGTGCCCGAGGTGGCCGAGATCACAACCTGGCTCACAACGGCTGCTGCTGATGGGCCTGTTTGAGCGCTACCTGAGCCTGTGGGTGGCCGCCTGCATGGCGGTCGGCGTGCTGATCGGGAAGGCGCTGCCGGGTCTGACCGACCTGATGCGGCGCCTGGAGTTCGGGCAGGGCAGCCAGATCAACGTGCCCATCGCCGTGCTCATCTGGCTGATGATAACCCCCATGATGATGAAGGTCGACCTTGCCTCCATTCGGAATGTGGGGAAGCGCCCCCGCGGGCTGTTCGTGACGCTGTTCGTCAACTGGCTGGTCAAGCCGTTCTCGATGGCCCTGATCGCCTGGTTCTTCTTCCGCCATGCCTTCGCGGCGTGGATCGCGCCGGGCGAGGCCGACCAGTACATCGCCGGCGCGATCATCCTGGCCGCGGCCCCTTGCACCGCTATGGTCTTCGTGTGGAGCTACCTCACCGACGGCGATCCGGCCTACACCCTCATGCAGGTGTCGGTGAACGACCTGATCATGCTCTTCCTGTTTGCCCCAATCGTGCGCTTCCTCGTCAGCGGCGCCGCCTCGCTCGAGATCCCTTTTCGCGTGCTGCTCTACTCGGTCGCCGTCTTCATCGTGGTGCCCCTGACCATTGGGGTCGTCTTGAGGGGCTGGTTCGTCAGGCGCAGGGGTCTCGCGTGGTTCGTCGGCGCCCTGCTTCCGCGCTTCGCGCCGGTAAGCATGGGAGCGCTGCTGGCTACGCTCGTGCTCATCTTTGCCTTCCAGGCTGACAACATCACCGGCAGGAGCCTGCACGTGCTCCTGATCGCGGTGCCGATACTCATCCAGGTCTACTTCAACTCGTCGCTCGCCTACCTGCTGATGCGGCTGTTCCGGGTCAGGCACGCAGTCGCCGCCCCAGGCGCGCTGATAGGGGCCAGCAACTTCTTCGAGCTCGCGGTCGCCACCGCCATCGCCCTGTTCGGTCCCGGGTCCGGCGCCGCGCTGGCTACCGTGGTGGGGGTTCTGATCGAGGTGCCGGTGATGCTCTCGGTGTGCTCGGTCTGCAACCGCACCCGACACTGGTTCCCCGCGGCCGAGGGGGCCGGTTAGGAGAAGGCTTGGATCCAGCGAGGAATGCCGTGCAGCAAGTCCCGGCGTGGCGCGTGTTCACAGCCTTCGTCCGCCTGGGTGCGACCGCCTTCGGCGGTCCGGCGATCGTGGCGCACCTGAAGGCCGAGCTGGTAGGCAGGCGGCGCTGGTTGACCGAAGCGGACTTCGCAGACGGCCTGGCGCTCTGCCAGATCATCCCAGGCGCCACCATGGTGATGCTCTCAACCTACGCCGGATACCGTGTCGCAAGGATTCCTGGGGCCGCAGCCGCAGCGATTGGGTTCGTGCTGCCTGCCTTCGTGGTGATGCTTGTCCTCTCGGCGCTGTACGCGCACTCCGGCGCACTGCCGGCGGTCCGCGCCGTCTTCCGCGGGCTGGGTGCCCTGGTCGTGGTCGTCGTTCTCAATGCCGCGATCAATCTCGGCCGGTCCGCGCTGTGCGATTGGCAGGGGGTGGTACTGGCCTGCCTGGCCCTGGTGGCGCTCGTCCTAGGAGTGGGATTCCCGGTCGTCGCCGCCGGCGCTGCAGTGCTGGCTTTGGGGCTGTACCGGACCCAGGCCGTGCCCGGAAGGAGGCCTCCCGGTCCCTCATGAGGCCCCGAGGGTGGGCGATCGCCTTCATGCTGGGGATGGCTCTTGTACTGGGCCCCCGGATCTGGAACCCCGTGCTGGGGCATCTGAATCTGGTGCTCATGAAGCTGGGGATAATGGCCTTCGGCGGAGGGTTCACCCTGATACCGCTGATCCAGCAGGAAGTGGTCAGCCGCTTGGGATGGCTGACCACGCGCGAGTTCATTGACGGCGTCGCCCTGGGGCAGGTGACGCCAGGACCCATCCTGATCACCGCTACGTTCATAGGCTACAAGATCGGCGGGCTGGCCGGGGCCGCGACCTCCACGATCGCGGTCTTCCTGCCGTCGTTCCTGGTGCTCGTGGGAGTCGTCCCGCACTTCGACGAACTGAGACGCCTCCAGGCGGTGCAGACGATGATCCGGGGCGTGCTGGCCGCCTTCATAGGGCTTCTGCTCTTCATCCTGCATCAGTTCGGGCAGGCGGCGTTGACGGACTGGAGGACCTGGGCGGTGGCGATCGTTGTGTTCGCCGGCCTGCGCGGGGGCGTGGGCCTCCTTACGCTCGTCGGGCTGACCGCGGTGGTGTCGCTGCTCGCGCTCTGAGGCGGCGCCGTGGCGTCGGGCCGGTCTTGTAGGAATGCAACGAAGCGGGTCGAAGCCATCACACAAGCTGGCCGGTGACCAGCCGGGCAGATTTGCGCATGAGGTAGGTGTACCGTGACGGAATCAGCGCGCAAGATAGATGCGTTCCTGTCGGAGCGCCTGGATGAGTACATAGCCGAGACGGCACGGCTCTGCGCGGCGCCCAGCATCTCGGCGCAGGCGATAGGTCTCCCCGAGTGCGCGGGCCTCGTGGCGGATCTGCTCAAGCGCAAGGGATTCGAGGTTCGGCGCATTCCCACCGAGGGCGCCCCTGTGGTGGTGGGCCGGCTCGAAGGACGCTCGGCTCGCACGCTGCTCTTCTACAACCACTACGACGTGCAGCCCCCGGAGCCGCTCGAGTTGTGGACCACGCCGCCGTTTGAACCCGCACTGCGCGATGGCGCGCTCTACGCCCGGGGCGCCAAGGACGACAAGGGCGAGTTCGTGGCGCGCCTGGCCGCGGTGGACGCGGTGCGCGCGGCGCACGGCGGGACCCCGCCCTGCGGCGTGCTGTTCGTGGTGGAGGGACAAGAGGAGATAGGGAGCCCGCACATCGCGCGGTTCGTTCAGGACCACAAGGATCTGCTCTCGTGCCATGGCGCGGTCTGGGAGGAAGGCGGGACCGACGCCGACGGGCGGCCGCAGGTGTCGCTGGGCCGGCGCGGGGTCCTGGAGGTCGAGCTCGGGGTGGAGACCATGCGGGTGGATGCTCACTCCGGGGCGGCTGATATGCTGCCCAATGCGGCCTGGCGGCTCCTGCGCGCGCTCGCGAGCCTCAAGGGGCCTGATGAGCGCATCCGCATACCCGGTTTCTACGATGCGGTCCTGCCGCCGTCTGCGAAAGACATCGAGATGCTCGACGCCCTGCCCGATTACGAGCCACACCTGCGCGCCACCTACGGCGTCAGCGAGTTCGTACTGGGACGGCGGGGCCGGGACCTGAACCGCGCGGTGTTCGAGCCGACCTGCAACATCCAGGGCCTGACCGCGGGGTACCAGGGCGCGGGCGCCAAGACGGTCATACCCGCGCGCGCTGCTGCGAAGCTCGATTTCAGGCTGTTGCCCGACCAGGATCCGGACGAGGTGTTCACGCTCCTGAAGAAGCACCTCTCGCACGAGGGATTCGGCGATGTAGAGGTGACATGGATCGGCGCGATGTGGCCGTCCCGGGTCTCGGTGGACGATCCGCTCGTCGGGCTCACCGCGCGCACCGGCGAAGAGGTCTACGGGAAGCCCAGCCTGCTCCTGCCCCTGGGTGGAGGGAGCAGCCCCTTCTACGCCTTTGCCCGTCCTCTGGGCATCCCTGTGGTCACCGCTGGCGTGGGTTACGGGCGCAATCGCACGCACGCGCCCGACGAGCACGTGCGCCTGGGCGACTTCCTGAACGCATCCCAGCACATCGCACGGATACTGGAGGGGTTTGGCGATCTGTAGTTCACAAGGCCGCGGTTCGCAGGGAGGGATGCTTGATGGAGGCGAGGCGGCTGAGTCACTCGGTGGAAACGGAGGTGGGGGAATGATCGCCCTGCCGACGATCGGCTTCATCGGGCTAGGCCTCATGGGGATGCCCATGGCTCGCAACCTCCTGCGAAAAGGGTTCCCTGTTACCGTGGTGCGCCACCGCGATCCAGCTGCACCGGCGACGCTCGCCGCGCTGGGCGCCGGGATCGTGGCCTCGCCCGCCGAACTGCGCGATCACGCCCAGATTGTGATCCTGATGCTGCCGACCTCGCGCGAGGTGGAGGAAGTGATCCTCGGCGACGGCGGGCTGGCAGACATCCTGCGTCCGGGCCAGGTGGTCGTGGACATGGGGACGAGCGACCCGGCATCCACGCGCCGCATCGCCGCGGCGCTTGCCACCCGTGACATAGCGTTCATTGACGCGCCGGTCACCGGCGGGGTGGGGGGCGCGGAGGCCGGAACCCTGACCATCATGGCCGGCGGGCCGTTCGCGGTTGTTGAACGGATTCGGCCCGCGCTGGCGGCCATGGGAGGCGTCGTGGCGTACGTCGGCGAGGCCGGCTCCGGCCATGTGGTCAAGCTGTTGAACAACATGATATCGATCTCAACGACCGCGTTGATTGCCGAGGCGCTGACGCTCGCCGAGCGCTCGGGCGTCGCGCGGTCGGTGGTTCTCGAGGTCCTCGAGCATGGATCCGCCAACAGCATCACTCTCCGGGGCGTGGCTGCTCGGCTTCGGGAGGAGCGCTTCAGTCCAGGCTTCAAGCTGGCGCTGGCCCGCAAGGACCTGCGCCTGGCCGAGGCATTGGCCGAGGCCTTAGGCGTGCGTCTGGAAGTTGCGACCGCGGCCCGCGCCGCCTACGATCGCGCCTGCGACGCGGGGATGGGGGATCTTGACGTCGCGGCGATCGCTGTGGCCAAGCCCGTCGGGGCGGCCTAGAGGCAGGTTAGCTCCAGAGCAGCCTGTGCAACGCGGAGTGGTCCAGGTCGCCACCGCCCTCATCAACCAGGGTCTGGAAGCGCGCGGCCGCGCACTCCAGGTGGGGCAGCCGCGCGCCCACGGACGCGGCCAGGTCCAGGGCCAGCCGCAGGTCCTTGAGATGCGTCCGGGCCTTGCCGCCTGGCGTGTAGGCCCGGTTGACCATCCGCGTGCCGTGAACCTGCAACACCCTTGAGTCCGCGAACCCACCGCGCAGCGCCTGCTGCACGGCGCAGGGATCGAGGCCGCACTTCTCGGCCAGCGTCAGTGCTTCTGCCACGGCCTCGATGGCCAGTCCGACGATGATCTGGTTGATGACCTTGGTCGTGTGACCGGCGCCGGGCGGGCCCACGTGCACGATGTTGCCGCCGAGCGCCTCGAGCACGGGCCGGGCGCGGGCCACATCCTCCACCGATCCTCCGGCCATGATGGCCAGTGAGCCGTCGGCGGCACCCTCCGGACCGCCTGATACCGGAGCATCCACCCAGCCGACGCCTCGCGCTGCCAGCCGCGCGGCGTGGACCCTGGACGGTGCCGGGTCGGAAGAGCCCATGTCGAGGACGAGATGTGGAGGGCGCAGGTGGGGCTCGAGCCGTTCGAGCACGGCGTTGGTCGCGCTCGAGTCCTCCAGCATGAAGAGCGAGATGTCCGCGGCTGCCGCGTCTCGAAGCTCCTGGCAGAGAGGTATGCCAGCGACCAGGTCCTCGGGAAGGCGCGACCGATTCCAGCCGCGCACATCGAACCCCTTCGCGATCAGCCGCCGGGCCATCGGCCGGCCCATTAGGCCCAGGCCCAGGATCGAGATGGTGGGAAGCATGGCGCATCAACTCCTTGTGCGATCCTCGACCACTGTAGCGCCTCAGGCGCCGCAGCGCCACAGTGCCGGGCGGAGGAAGAGAACTCATCGCACCGGAATCCATGACGCATGGAACTCCTAGGCGCGGTGCCCGCGCTCGTGGCGTTCGGCGCCGCCCTCATCGAAGCCCGGCGCCACCGGCGGCATCTCGAGAGCATTCCCCACCGCATTCACGTCAACGGCACGCGCGGCAAGTCAAGCGTCGTGCGCCTTGTCGTTGCGGGCCTGCGGGCCGGCGGGCTCTGCGTCGTCGGCAAGACCACGGGTTCAGCGGCCCGCGTCCTGCTGCCCGACGGTGGCGAGGTTGACCTCCGCGGAGGCCGGCGTCCTTCGCTGCGCGAGTACCATCGCGTGGCCGCGCTTGCGGCAAGCGCCGGCGCCGACGCGCTGGTTGTGGAGTGCATGGCGGTGCGCCCTGAACTGCAGCGGGTTGCCGAGCGCCGGTTGATGCGCTCGACGATAGGCGTGCTCACCGGCGCCGGGCTTGACCACCTCGGCGTGATGGGCGACTCGCTGGGCGAGATCATGGAGGCGCTTGCGTACACGATTCCTGCCGGTGGAGCGCTGGTCGTCCCGGGCTCTCCAGTGCCCCAGGCATGGGCAGATCAGGCGGAGCAGCGCGGAACCCGCGTGCTGCCGGCGCAGCTGGAATCCGACCTTGCGCTGCCGTGCGGCTATCTCGAGTGGCCCGAGAACCTTGCAATCGCCCTCGAGGTCTGCCAGGAGGTGGGCGTTGACCGCGCAACTGCCCTGGCAGGCATGGTCCAGGTGAGGCCCGACCCTGGGGCGCTGCGCATCTGGCACCTGCGCCCCCCCGACGATACGGACGGCCGCCGCAATTCAGACCTCTGGCTGGTCGGTGCATTCGGCGCCAACGATCCGGACTCGACCGGACAGCTGGTCGCCCGCGTGCGCCGGCTGTTCGACCTGGCCGGCGCGCCCACGGCAGGCATCCTGAACACCAGGGCCGACCGGGGCGAGCGGACGCTGCAGTGGTGCCGGGCGCTGCTCTCGGATGAGTTCCACGTTGACCGCTTGGTCATCACGGGTCCGCACGCCAGGGCGGCCGCGCGGCTGCTTGCGCAACGCGGATGGAACCGCGGGCGCGTGAGTGCGTGCGCCGACGCCTCCCCCGCAGATGTCACACGGGCAGCGGCAGAGTGCACAACCGACGCTCTTCTGGTAGTGGGCATGGGCAATGTCGCCGGTGCTGGAGCGGCGCTGCTCGCCCACTGGGCCGAGATAGGCGAGAGCGTTACAGGTGACTGAGGGGTCACGGGTGACTGAGGGCATCGCAGAGCGTGGGGGCATGAATGTGAGGGGATGACAGATGGCTGAGGCGTTGGGCACCGGTCTGGTTGTGTCGTTGCTCCTGTCCGAGTTCGTGGGGCTCTCGGCCGGTGGGCTGATAACGCCCGCATACCTTGCCCTCCTGCTGGATCAGCCGTGGCGCCTGGTTGGAACGCTCGCCGCCGCAGTCGTAGCGTTCGGCGCCTACAAGGGCCTGTCCGGTCACCTGATCCTTTATGGCCGGAGGAGGTTCGTGGCCATGGTGCTGCTTGGCGTCGCCGCGAACTGGGTCATCCAGGCTGCCGCTCCTGCGGCGGCGGTGGCCCTGGCCGTGCCGGTAGGCACCATCGGCCACGTCCTGCCCGGGTTGATCGCCAACGACTTCGAGCGGCAGGGAATCCTGGCGACCGTGGCCATGCTGGCCGCGGCCACCGTGGCCGCGGCGCTGGCGATCCGCGCGCTGGGGCTGTAGGCGCGGACGGGACGTGAACGTGCGACGGCGCCGTTACCCTCCGGCTGTGCTGGCGCTCGTGCTCGGCCTGGCGCTGGCCGCGGGCTCCGCCGGCCGGATCACCTCCGCACCGCGCGCCTCCTCCGAGGCGATGCAGCGGGCCGCCATCCTGATGGCGCAGGGGACCGTCGCGGTGCGTCAGGCGAGGCTCGAGCAAGGCCTGGCCATCAACACGAGGGCCGATCCCAACCGGACAGGTCTGATCGGGCTTGAGTGGTCTTCCGTGACCACTACGCTCGGATCGCTGGCCTCCAAGCGCACCAGCACCAACCCCAACCTGGCTGCCGGCCTGGCACGCTGGCTGCACGAGGCAGGCGTGCGCGAAGGGAGCGCGGTCGCGATCGGCGCCTCGGGCTCGTTCCCCGGGCTTGCGCTCGGGACCCTGACCGCGGTGCACGCTCTGGGCGGTCGTGCGATCAGCATCACTTCGGTGGGAGCCTCTAGTTGGGGAGCCAACGAGCCCGAGTTCACCTGGCTGGATATGGAGGCGGAGCTGGAGCGCGCGGGCCTGGCCACGCGTTCGGTAGGTGCATCGGTGGGAGGTGAGGATGATGACGGCGCCGGCCTGGGGCAGGGCGCGCGCCGCCAACTACTCGCAGCCATCGCGCGCTCGGGGGTGCCACTTCTTCCCGGCGCGACGCTGGCCGGGCGGGTGGCCGCCCGCATGGCCGCCTACGACGCGGCGACCGGCGGCCAGATCGCCGCCTTCGTAAACATCGGAGGGGCCGCGGCCAACACCGGCACGTGCCTTGGCATGCTGGGCCAGCGCCCTGGCGTCTACCGTGTCCTGCCACCCTGCAGGGGCGAACCAGGAGTGATGTGGCGGATGAGCGCGCAGGGGGTTCCGGTCTTGCACCTGCTGCACGTGGAGGGCATCGCGGCGGCATTTGGACTGCCTGTTGACCCAGTGCCGCTGCCTGAGCCCGGGCACGGAGCGCCGTTTGAGCGGCCGTCACGCGGGGCGTCCGGAGTCCTGCTCCTGGTGTTCCTGGCAGGCCTGCTGGCACTCGTCCGGCAAGCCCGTGCCGGGGGGCGCTCATAGGGCAGGTGCCTGATAGCAGGCAGGACCGCGGCCCGCTACACTGGAACCGACCTAGGAGGTGATGGAGATGGTCTGTCGCAGGGTGCTGCCTGTTATGGCCAGGCTGCCGGTTGTGGCGGCGATGTTGGCCCCGGTAGTGACCCTGACCGTCGTGGTGATGCTGACCGTGACAGCGGCGGTGATCGGTGGGCCGGCGTTCACCTCTGATCCTCCGGTCCTGCTGACCTCAGGCGGGCAGAGCGCAGATCTGCAAATAGTGAAGATCCTGCTTGAGCGGCTGGGGCTGCCGAACACCACCACAAAGCATCTGGCCCGGGTCGAGGACATGCGCGATGTCAAGACCCTTGTGATTGCGGTCGGCGGAAGCACGAAGGGCCTGGGGGCCGCCGGGATTGACGCCGACCAGGAACTAGCGCGGGTGGGGGCGCTGCTGACCCGGGCGCAGGAGGCCGGCGTGAAGATCCTCACGCTGCACGTCGGCGGCACTGCCCGCCGGGGCGAGCTGTCCGACCGCTTCATAGCCGCGGTGGTGCCCCGGAGCGGGCACGTGGTCGTTGCAACCGACGGCAACGCCGATGGGCTGTTCACGCGGCTGACCTCCCAGCATCGCGTCACACTGGAGACCGTCGAGCGCCTCTCTGACCTGGAGGCGGTGCTCCGCCGGATCTTCCGCGTCAGGTAGGCCAGGTAGGCGTGGTCAGGTGGACATCGTCAGGAGGACGGCAGGGCTTGTGGGATTCCAACAGGAGGTGAACGCTTGATGAAGACGCATCTGCGGTGCCTGCGCGGCGTCCTCGCCGTGGCGGTGATTCTGGTTGTTGCAGGCGTGCTCGCCGCGCCAGCCCCGCTGGTCGCGCAGCCGGTCAACCCGATTGCGACCGGCCGTGCCGGGATGGTGGCCACGGCCACCCCGCTGGCCACCGAGATCGGCCTTGAGATCCTCCAGCAGGGCGGCAACGCGGTAGACGCAGCGGTCGCCGCCGCGTTCGCGCTAGGGGTGGCCGAGCCGAATGCCTCGGGGCTGGGTGGCGGAGGGTTTATCCTCATCCGTTTTGCCCGCACAGGTGAGACCGTCTACATAGACTACCGTGAGGTGGCGCCCGGTGCCGCCAGGCCGGACATGTACCTTGACCCGGATGGGCGCGTAAGGCCCGGCTCCACCACGGTCGGCCACTTGGCCGTGGCCGTACCCGGCACGCTGGCAGGCCTGCACATGGCGCTCACGCGCTACGGCACGATGTCGCTGAAGCAGGTGATGGCGCCGTCCATATCCCTCGCGGAACGCGGCTACACCGTCACGAAGACGCTGAGCGGGATGATGCAGGACAACCTGGACAAGCTCAATCGGTTCCCCGCTGCCGCAGCGATCTACACGAAGAGAGGCCTGCCCTACGACCCGGGCAGCCGCCTCGTGCTGAGCGACCTGGCCGCCACCTACCGGCTGATCGCCTCTGCGGGACCGACCGTGTTCTACGAGGGTGAGATCGCAGACGCCATCGTGGCCGAGGTGAAGCGCGGTGGAGGCATCATCACGAAGGCCGACCTGGCCGGCTACCGCCCGAAGGTGCGCGTCCCGGTGCGCTCGACCTACCGCGGATACGAGATCATCTCAAGCCCGCCACCCAGTTCGGGCGGCACGCACGTTATCCAGGCGCTCAACATACTCGAGGGCTACGACATGGCCGGGCTCGGTTTTCAGACCCCGGCGGCCCTGCACGTCACGATCGAAGCGCTGAAGCGCTCGTTCGCCGATCGCGGGCGCTACATGGCCGACCCGGACTTCGTCCCGGTCCCCGTCGCCGGTCTGCTCTCGAAGGACTATGCGGCAGCGCTGCGCAGGACCATAGACCTGAATCGGGCCTCGCCCAGCGTCGCGCCCGGCAACCCAGAACCCTACGGGAAGTCGGCCAACACCTCGCACATCTCGGTGGTGGACCGCGAGGGCAACATGGTTGCGCTCACGCAGACCATCAACTACTTCTTCGGCTCGGGCGTGTTGGTGCCCGGTACCGGGATTCTCCTGAACAACGAGATGGACGACTTCGTGCCCGTCCCCGGCTCTGCCAACTCGGTGCAGCCGGGGAAACGGCCGCTCTCCAGCATGGCGCCCACCCTGGTGCTGAGGGAGGGGCGGCCGTTCATGACGGTGGGCTCGCCCGGCGCCACCCGCATCATCTCCGCCCTGGCGCTGATCATAATGAACATCGTGGACTACAAGATGGACATCCAGAGCGCGATCGAAGCGCCACGCATTCACGCCATGACGCGTGACGTGTTCGTGGAAGGGCGCATCCCTCCAGACGTGCGCGCGGCGCTTGCTGCCATGGGCCACCCGATTGTACTCCGCGGCCCCATGGACCTCTACTTTGGCGGCGCGCAGGGGATCGTGATGGCGCCCAACGGCGTCCTGTTTGGCGGCGCGGACCCGCGCCGCGACGGCTTCGCCAAGGGGTTCTGGTTCTAGGCGCATCAGGCCTCGGGATGGCCGTCCATCCAGCAGTGATCCTGGCCGCCATGGCGGGGGTGTTCGCCGTGGCGGCCCTCGTCCTCAGGTGGCCGGTGGGTCTTTCGCTGGCCCTGGGGGCGGTAGCCGGGACACTCCTGGGGGGCGAAGGCGTGCCCGTAAGGCACCTTGTCGAGGGCAGCTTCGGCTTCCTGGACGTGACCATAATGATCGCCTCGGCGATGATCTTCATGAAGGTCCTCCAGCGCAACGGGCTGCTGGAGACCCTGGGCCGGCAGATCCTGGATGCCTTCCGCGGGCGCCCCTCGCTGCTGCTGGTCGCGCTGATGCTGTTCATCATGTTCCCAGGCATGATGACCGGGTCGTCGAGCGCCTGCGTGTTCACCACCGGAGCGATCGCTGCTCCGGTACTCCTCGCGATGGGCATCCCATCCGAGCGGACCGCGGCCATCATCGCCATGGGCGCGCTGCTGGGAATGGTGGCCCCTCCGGTGAACATCCCCGCGATGATCATCGGCGGTGGGGTTGACATGCCGTACGTCGGCTTCACGCTTCCGCTGTTGGTGCTGACCGTGCCGCTGGCGGTGCTGTTCGTGTTGCTGCTGGGCCGGCGCTACGTTGCGGCCTCGGATCAGGTTCCCGCCGACCGCCTACCGGGTTCGCACTACGCGCGGCTCGGCCCGCGTCTCTACCTGCCGCTGCTGGTGGTGGGGGTCTTCATGATCGGACCAAAGGCCACGCGGGTGGTCCCCGATCTGGGGCTTCCGCTCGTGTTCCTGCTGGGCGCGGTAACCGGCGCGGTCACAGGGCTGCCGATACGCCCGGTGCAGGTCGCGCGGGAGGCGGTGCACGAGGCGCTGCCTGTGATGGGCATCCTCATGGGCGTCGGCATGTTCATCCAGATCATGGCGCTTACCGGCGCAAGGGGAGCCGTTGTAATCGCGGCCCTGGCGCTGCCATCGGTGCTGCTGTTCGCTGCCGTCGCCGTGGCAATGCCCGCTTTCGGCGCCGTCTCGGCGTTTGGGTCGGCGTCGGTGCTAGGCGTGCCGTTCTTCCTGGCCCTGCTTGGGCGCAACGGGATTGTGGTTGGCTCCGCGCTCTCGCTCATCGCCGGTCTCGGCGATCTGATGCCGCCTACCGCGCTGGCCGGGATCTTCGCCGCGCAGGTCGTGGGGCTGCCCGGCTATTTCGGTGTCCTGCGCCGGTGCCTGGTGCCGGCGGTCATAGTGGCAGGGGTGGGGATCGCGGCCCTGGTGTGGGCCAACCCGCTGGCCAAGGTGCTGGGGTTGTGATCACCTGGGTCTATCGCGGGATCGTCCTCCTGGTGCTGGTCCTGGTGGCACTCGACCTCTTCGGTGAGCGCGACCGCCGCAAGCAACTGGTAGCCGTCATCGTGCTAGTGCCGCTGGTGCTGCGGCTGCTGATGCTGAAATGAACCCAAGAAGTGGTCTGACAGATACCCGGACGCGCCTGTGGGCTATGGGGCTGGCGCTCGCCGGCCTTGTCGTGGCCGGGACCGCCGCGTCCGCATTCGAGCGCATGCGCCGAACAGAGCCGATCATCCCCGGGTCCGGTGTGACCAGGCAGAGCACGCTGGCCGCCTACGAGCATTCGCTGGAGCAGACCTCTGCCGACACCGAGGTCTTCTTCATGGACGGCGGCCAGCCCGGCGGCGTCGTGCTGGTGCTTGGCGGGACGCATCCCAACGAGCCCGCAGGTCTCCTGACGGCAGTGCTTCTGGTGGAGCGGGCGCGCGCAGCGTCAGGCCGGCTGATCGTGGTTCCGCGCGCCAACGGCAGCGGGTTCACGCACAACGATCCCCAGGAGGGCGCTCCTCAGACGTTCGAGATCGCAACGCGGGGCGGCCCACGCTCCTTCCGGTTCGGCTCCCGCAACACCAACCCCGTGGACCAGTGGCCTGATCCCGACGTGTACGTCCATGCCTCATCCGGACAGCGCCTCTCGGGCACCGAGGTGCGCAACCTCAACCGGGCCTTCCCAGGGCGGGCGGACGGCACCTTCACCGAGCGGATAGCACTGGCCATTGCCACGCTCGTCCGGCAGGAGCAGGTGGATCTGGTCATTGATCTCCACGAGGCTTCACCGGAATACCCGGTTATCAATGCCATTGTTGCGCACGAGCGGGCGATGCCGCTGGCCGCAGGGGTGTTGCTCGAGATGCAGATGGCGGGAATCCAGATCTCGCTGGAGGCATCGCCTGCCACCCTGCGCGGCCTCAGCACCCGCGAGCTGGGCGACCATACGCCGACGCTGGCGGTCCTGCTGGAGACCCCTAATCCTGCCCAGGGCCGCATCAGGGGCCGGACGAGCTCTGCACTGGTCGTGGGGGGACGTGATGCCGTCTACGAGCGCGCCGCCCGCGCCAGGCGGCTCTTCGTGCCCTTCGACGCGACCGGGTGGCCGATTGAGGCGCGCGTCGGCCGGCACGCGGTGGGAGTCGTGCTCTTTGCCCGCCTGCTGGGTGATGCCAGGCCGGGCCGCGGTGTGGTCGTCGAGGGCGTTCCAGAGGTCGCGTCGCTCCGGCGCGACGGCCTGGGAGCATATCTGCAGCCGCCCAGGTAGCCGGCGAGCCGCGACGCCCTAGGGCTTCTAGGGTCCGGAACCGATGCAGCCGGTGCGGCCGGCTGGTACCGTCAAGCTGGATGAGTGCCCCGTCTAGACCCGCAGGCACCTATGACCCAAGGAGGCGATCTCTGTGGGATCCGTGAAGTTCACCCGAGAGGAAGCACTTGAGTACCACTCCCAAGGCCGTCCAGGCAAGATAGCGATCACCCTCACCAAGCCTTGCGCCACGCAGCGTGACCTGACGCTCGCCTACACCCCGGGCGTGGCCGAGCCGGTACGCGCGATCCACGCCGAGCCGCTCGACGCGTTCAAGTACACCAACAGGGGCAACCTGGTCGCCGTCATCAGCAACGGCACCGCGATTCTGGGTCTGGGCAACCTGGGTCCTTTGGCCAGCAAGCCGGTCATGGAAGGGAAGGCGCTGCTGTTCAAGCGGTTCGCGGACGTGGACGCCTTCGACATCGAGATCGATGCCACGAGCGCGGAGGAGATCATTGCCGTCTCGCGCGCGCTGGCCCCGACGCTGGGGGGCATCAACCTGGAGGACATCAAGGCCCCCGAGTGCTTTGAGGTCGAACGGCGGCTCATTGAGGAGTTGGATATCCCGGTCTTCCACGACGACCAGCACGGCACCGCCATCATCACCGGGGCGGCGGTGCTCAACAGCCTGGAGATCACAGGCAAGCGGATCGAGGAGATCCGGTGCGTGATCAGTGGAGCCGGCGCTTCGGCGATCGCCTCCGGTGAGTTTTTCGTGCTTCTGGGAATGAGGCGGGAGCACATCACCTTGGTGGACACCAAGGGGGTTGTCTACAAGGGCCGGACCGAGGGGATGAACCCCTACAAGGAACGGTTCGCCGTCAAGACCAAGGCCCGTACCCTGGCCGATGCCATGGTGGGCGCCGACATGTTCTTCGGCCTTTCGGCGAAGGGGCTCGTCACGCGCGAGATGGTCAAGAGCATGGCTCCCAACCCCATCATCTTCCCCATGGCCAACCCCGACCCAGAGATCCCCTACGACGAGGCGCGCGCGGAGCGGCCCGACGCCATTGTGGGCACCGGCCGGTCCGACTTCCCCAATCAGGTCAACAACGTGCTGGGCTTCCCGTTCATCTTCCGCGGCGCGCTGGACGTGCGGGCCAGCAAGATCAACGAGGAGATGAAGCTGGCCGCGGCGCGGGCGCTGGCTGCCCTGGCCAAGGAGGAGGTGCCCGACAGCGTGCTACGCTCCTACGGGCTCACCACCCTCCAGTTCGGGCAGGAGTACGTCATACCGAAGCCCAACGATCCGCGCGTTGCGCTCTGGGTGGCCCCGGCGGTGGCCGAGGCGGCCATGAGGACCGGGGTGGCCCGTGTCACGGTGGACCTGGCGAAGTATCGCGATGAGCTGGCCTGCCGGCTCGTGCCGGGCTATGAGGTTATGGGATCGGTTGTGCGGCAGGCGCAGGTCTCCCCGCGCCGGATCGTCTTTTCCGAAGGCGAAGACCCGCGCATCGTCCGGGCCGCGGCCGTGGTCAAGAAGGACGGAATCGGGCACCCGATCCTCCTGGGGCGCGAGGATGTGATCCGTGCGCGCATGGAGGAGATACGCGTGACCGTTCCCCTGGAGATCGTGGACCCCGAGCGGTCGCCGCTGCGCGAGTCGTATGCCGACGCGCTGTTCCGTCTGCGCCAGCGCAAGGGCGTTACCTGCCGCGAGGCCTTCGAGGAGATCGTCCGTCCCAACATCTTCGGCACTATGATGGTCCGCAATGGCGACGCGGACGCGTTCGTGGCGGGCGTCACCTACAACTACCCGGACGTGATCCGGCCCGCGCTCCAGATCATCGGGGTGGCGCCGGGTGTGTCCAGGGCCTCAGGGCTCTACATTGTCCTCAAGGAAGGGAAGGTATACTTGTTTGCCGATCCGACGGTGAACATCGTGAGCACGTCCGAGGATCTGGCCGACATCGCCATCATGGCCGCGGAGCGCGCGGTTGACCTGGGCATCACCCCGCGCGTGGCCATGCTCTCGTTCTCCAGCTTCGGCTCCACGCGCCACCCGCTCTCGGAGAAGGTCCGCCAGGCGGTGGAGTTCGTGCGCGCGCGGCGTCCGGACCTCGCGGTTGACGGCGAGATGATGGTGGACACCGCGCTGGTTCCCGCCCTGCGCGAGGCCGACTACCCGTTCTCGACGCTGCGCGGGGAAGCCAACATACTGGTCTTCCCCAGCCTGGAGGCGGCCAACATTGCGTACAAGCTGATGCAGCACCTGGGCGGCGCCACCGTCATCGGCCCCATCCTCATGGGGATGGCCAAGTCGGTCCACGTGCTGCCGCGGGGTGCGGAGGTCAGCAGCATCATTGACATGGCCGCGGTGGCCGTGGTGGACGCCCAGGCAATCGAGCGGAGGAACTCGCGCCACGCGGCGAGCTGAGCCGCCGGCCGCGCGCCGCTACCTGGTGCGCTCCGGCTCCCAGCCGTAAACGGGAAGGATGTCTACCGGCGCGTAGTCATCGGTGAGAACCGGGACATCGTCGGTGGACACCTTGTTTTCATAGAGGTCTCTCGCGTAACGGTCGAGGGGAAGGCGCACCCGCCCCTCCGCGCGCAGGCGCCGCGCGATCGCCGTGATCTCTCCGCTGGTCATCCCTGCCCGCGCGCTCGCCACCAGGATGATCGTACGGATCTCGGTAGGGTTGCGGTCCAGGCCGAACGCGGTGGGGAACGGGTACAGCCCTGGGAAGACCCTGCCGTAGGTCTTGTATAGCGCGCGAAATAGCCGGCTCTGGGGGCCATCCAGCGCGCCGATGATGTTGGAGACGACTATGCCGCCTGGCGCGAGCCGGGTGCGGACCATCTCTAGGAACTCCCGGGTGGCCAGGTGAAAAGGGATGCCCTCGGCAAAGTAGGCGTCCAGGATGATCAGGTCGTACTTCGCCTCGCTGCGGCGGAGGAACACGCGGCCGTCCTGGATGACGATGCGGTGGCGCCCGTCCTCCTTGACCTCAAAGAACCGTTTGGCCACCTCAGCCACCGCTGGGTCGAGCTCGATGCTGTCCACGCTGACGTCGGCGTAGTCGCGTGTGAACCGCTTTGGAATAGAGCCGGCGCCCAGCCCGATGATCAGCACACGCCTCATTGCCGGGTGGAAGGCGTGGGCCAGGTGCGCGTACGACGTGTACAGAAACGGGCTCTCGAATGGGTCGCGCAGGACCATCCCACCCTGGAACGATCGGTTGAACCGGAGGTAGCGGTTGAGGCCGTCCTCCGTGACGCTGATCTGATGGTAGACGCTGTCCTTCTCGTAGAGCACGCGCGAGACCGGGAGCTTGATCGGCGCTCCCTGTAGCGGGGATGTGGCAGAGAGGGCCAGGATCAACACCGCGACCCCCAGGGCAGGGCGGATCAGCCGCTCGTGCGCTGCGACCAGCATGCCCGCCAGTGCCAGCAGCGTGCCTCCCAACAGGTAGAGGATTGCCCGTACTCCCATGGCTGGGATCAGGAAGAAGGCGGTGCCTACGGTCCCGGCGATGCTGCCGGCGGTCGAGAGCGCGTAGAGCACTCCCGCTTTGGAGCCGACGGTGCTGAGGTCTCTCGCGACCAGTTTGATCGCAAACGGTGACGTCATCCCCATCAGTACGCTGGGCATCGCGAAGAGCACGATCGAGGCAAGCATGGGGTTCAGCCGCGGCCCCAGGTCCCACGCGTCGAACGCCAGCAGAATTGGGCGTGCCGCCACCGTAAGCGCCAGTATGGTCAGGCCCGCAAGCATGAGCAGGCCGGCTAGCACAGCCGGCCTGGGCCACCTGTCGGCCATCGTGCCGCCAAGGTAGTAGCCCAGACTCAACGCGCCCAGGAAGATGCTTATCAATCCGCCCCATACGAACACGGAGCTGCCAAAGAAAGGTGCGATCAGCCGGCTGCCCACGATCTCGAGACCCATCAGCACTGCGCCGCTGCCGAACACGACGATGCGGAGTACCACCGAGACGCCTCCTGTCTTGTGGAGATGGTCCTTTTCTTCGCGCTGATCTGCGAGCGGGCCTTCTGCCGCGGATGCAGGGTTGCTATACTTCGGGAGGATTCCAACCGATGAGTCTACCCCGCCGAACGAAGATCGTGGCCACACTCGGGCCTGCATCGCAGTCACCCGAGGTCCTCCGAGGCATGCTTGCGGCCGGTGTGAACGTGGTGCGCCTGAACTTCTCCCACGACACGCCCGACGAGCACGCGCACCGCCTCAAGTCGGCACGCCGTGCCGCCGGCGAGATAGGAGCGCCGCTTGGCGTGCTGGTGGACCTGCCAGGAGCCAAGATCCGCGTCGGGGACCTGCCCGGTGGAGCGGTTGACCTGGCCGCGGGCGACGAGGTCGTTCTGTGCGCGGGCACCACGGCGGACGAGGGTACGATTCCCGTGGACTACGCGCACCTGGCAGACGACGTGCGCCCCGGCCAGCACATCTTCATGCAGGATGGGGAGCTGGACCTGGTGGTTGGCCGCGTGGTCGCGGGCCGGGTGCACTGCACCGTCGAGTTCGGGGGGCGGCTGCGCGAGCACGCTGGCGTGAACCTGCCCGGCGCCCGGCTCAGCATGCCGGTCGTCACCGAGGACGACCTGATTGCCCTTGGCTGGGGAATGGCCCACGGCGTGGACTTCGCCGGCCTGTCGTTCATCGAAAGCGCGGACGACGTCGAGCAGGTCCGGCGGTGGATCGAGGATCGTGGTGGGGCCATTCGGCTCGTGGCCAAGATCGAGCGGCGCCGCGCCTTGGACAAGCTCGAGGAGATCGTCCTCGCCTCCGACGGGATAATGATCGCCCGGGGCGACCTGGCTGTGGAGACCTCGATTGAGGAGGTCCCGGTGGTCCAGAAGGCGATCATCGGTCTATGCAACAGGCACGGGAAGCCGGTCATCACCGCCACGCAGATGCTGGAGAGCATGGTGGTCCGCCCGCGGCCAACGCGGGCCGAGGCCGCGGATGTCGCCAACGCGGTGTTCGACGGCACCGACGCGCTGATGCTCTCGGGTGAGACGGCCATCGGACGGCATCCGGTCGGGTCCGTCGCGACGATGGCCACCATCGCGGCCCGGGCCGAGGAAGCGCTGCCATACGAGCATCTCTTGTTCAGGCACACGCGCGAACGGGTGGGCGAGTCGGGCGAGGCCATCGCGCTGGCCGCCTGCCAGGCCGCGGAGGCGATCGGTGCCGCCGCCATCGTCGCTGCGACCGGCTCCGGCAGCACCGCGCGTCGGGTATCGCGGTTGCGTCCGCGACGTCCGATCGTCGCGGTAACGCACACCGCTGAGACGCTGCGGCAGCTCTCGCTCACTTGGGGTGTTTGGCCGGTGCTGGTTGAGCAGATCGGCGACATTGACACGCTGATCGCGCGCGGCGTAAGGGCGGCGGTCGAGCTCGGCATCGCGCGGCCCGGCGATCAGGTGGTGGTGACGGCCGGGGTTCCGATAGGCCAGCCAGGGACGACCAACTTCCTCAAGGTCGTGAAAGTTGAGGGCTAACAGGTTGAGGGCTAGCAGGTTGAAGGCCAACAGGAGGTAGCACGATGGCATTTGTGGTGGACCTGGAGCAAACCTTCCCCCGGCGCTCCGTGCCGGCAGGCGCGGACATCGGGGACTGGGCGCAGATCGAACCCTTGTTCCGGCGCCTGCTTGATGCAAGTCCCGACTCACCCGGGTCGCTCGAGCGATGGTTGGAGGATGCCAGTGAGCTCGGTTCCGTCATCCACGAGGAGGGGACCCGCCGGTACGTGGCGATGACCTGCCAGACCGACGATCCGGTCCGCGAGCAGGCATATCTCTTCTTCATCGAGCAGATCGTGCCACGGGTGAAGCCGCTTTCACACGCCCTAGACGAGGCCTATCTGCAATCGCCACACCGTGCGGCGCTGCCGGCCCGGTACGCGCTGCTGGATCGCCTGATTACCAACCGCGTGTCGCTGTTCCGAACCGAGAACGTGCCGCTTGAGACCGAGGAGGCGAAGCACAAGCAGCAATACCAGAAGGTCATGGGTGCAATGACGGTCGTCTTCCAGGGAAAGGAACACACCCTGCAGCAGATGGCGCGCTACCTGGAGGAGACCGACAGGTCGGTGCGCCAGGAGGCCTGGGAGCTCGTAGCCCGGCGCCGCCTGGAGGACCGCGACCGGCTGGAGGACCTCTTCGACCAGCTCCTGGCGCTGCGCGTCCAGATCGCACAGAACGCCGGGTGCGCCGACTACCGGGAGTTTGCGTTCCGGCAGCGTGAGCGTTTCGACTACACCCCGGCGGACTGTTTGCGATTCCACGAGGCCGTCGAGGAGACCGTGCTACCACTCGTCCGGCGATTGCGCTCCGAGCGGAGGCAGACGCTGGGGCTCGCCGCGCTGAGGCCGTGGGATCTCGAGGTGGATCCGCTGGGCCGGCCGCCGCTTCGGCCGTTTGAGACATCCGAGCAACTGACCTCTGGTGTGGAGCAGATCTTCGCGGCCGTGGCCCCCGAGCTGGGGGAGCAGTTCCGCTTTCTGCGGAACGCGTCCCTGCTGGACCTGGACAGCCGGAAGGGCAAGGCACCCGGAGGGTACCAGAGCACGCTGCACGAACGGCGCGTGCCGTTCATCTTCATGAACGCCGTGGGGATGGACGGCGACCTGCGCACCCTGCTCCACGAGGGCGGACACGCGTTTCACATGCTGGCCGCCCGTACCGATCCGATCATGGACTACAGGGACGCTCCCCTGGAGTTCGCCGAGGTCGCCTCGATGGGGATGGAGATGCTGGCCAGCCCGTACCTGGGTGTGTTCTACACGGCACCGGAAGAGGCGCGGCGCGCTTTCCGCGAGCAGCTGGAGCGCACCGTGCTCATCTTTCCCTGGGTGGCCACGATTGACGCCTTCCAGCACTGGATCTACACGCACCCGCAGCACTCGCGCGAGGAGCGGCGAGCGGAGTGGACGCGCCTCCTTGTGCGATTCGCTCCCGAGGTGGACTTCGGCGGGTACCAGGAGGTGGCGGACTACCTGTGGCACAGGCAGTTGCACCTGTTCCAGGTCCCGTTCTACTACATCGAGTACGGGATCGCGCAGATGGGTGCCCTGCAGGTGTGGCTGCGGGCGCGGGCCGACCGGGTCGGTGCGATTCGCAGGTACCGCGAAGCGCTGGCCTTGGGCGGCAGCCAGCCCCTGCCCGCGCTCTTTCAGGCGGCCGGCGCCGAGTTCGGCTTCTCCGCCCGCGTGATGGCGCCGCTGATGGCGGCACTTGCCGAAGCGCTCGACGAAAGCCGCCAGGCCGGTTGAGCTATTCGTCCTGCTTGAGCCCATTCAGGAGGGCGCGCCAGGCATCGGCGCGCCTTCCCGGGATCAGCGGCTCGTAGGAGGCGATCCGGTCTATGAGCCCGCCGTACTCCTGTCTCAACCGGGCTGCCACCTCGTCCGGAGGGCCCCAGAGCGCACACGCCTCGAGCATCTCGTCCGGAATCTGCCCGGGCATCTCCTGCCATCTGCCCTGCGCCGCGAGCCGGCTCAACTGCTCTCCGGCCTCACCCCAGCCGTGCAGGTCGAGCACGGGCCGGTAGGCGGGCGTGGAGGCATAGAAGGAGAGGTGCTGGCGGATCTCCGCGAGGCCGGTGGATACCTCGGCCGCAGTACCGGTGGCGACGAGGACGCTGCTGGCGATGCTGAACTCCTGGCGCGGGCGGCCGCGGCGCGACAGGCCTGCCTCGATCGCGGGCACGACCACCTCGCTGAGATAGCGGCGTGTGTGGAATGGGTGCACATGGAAACCGTCGGCCACCTCGCCGGCCAGGCGGCACATCCGAGGACCGACGCCCGCGACTTCGATCCGCAGCCCGGATGGCGCAGGACCCGGGGGCGTAAAGAACGGCGTCATGAGCGAGAGAGCGAAGTACCTGCCGCGGTAGTTCAACGGCCGCCGTTCGCTCCAGGCCGCCCACACTTCGCGAATGGCTGCAACCACCTCTCGCAGCTTGGGCGCGGGCGGATCCCAGGGCATCCCAAACCGCCGCGTGATGTGCGCCTTGACCTGAGTGCCCAGGCCCAGCACGAACCGGCCGCCGGAAAACTGGGCCAGATCCCACGAGGTGTACGCCAGGGTGGTAGGGCTGCGGGTGAAGGCAAGCGCTATGGCTGTGCCCAACGTGATCCTGGATGACGATGCGGCCGCTACGCCCAGCCCGACGAATGGATCGTGGTCGGTCTCGGCCGTCCACAGTCCATCGAACCCCAGACGCTCCGCCTCCTGGGTGATGGCTGGGATCTCGGTCAGTGACTTGTAGACCAGGCGCGTGTCAACCAGCATGGGAGCCTCCTGATGCGTGAATCCCGACCCAGCAGCATTCACCGCCCGGGCAGGAGTTCCCCTGCCGACGACGAAACATGAGGTCTTACGGGAGAGGCCGGAGGGCAGGAACGCATAGGGGAGGGTGGTCGGCGCACTCAACACGGTGCTGCATGCGCGTGAGCGCGCTGTGGATCCTGGTGGCTGTTCTGGCAGCGGCATCGCCCGCCGCAGGGCAGCCCGCAATACGGGTTGTTGTCAACGGGTCGCCGGTCTCGCTGACCGCGCCTGCGATGATGCAGGCCGGTCAGGTGATGATCCCGGCGACGCGCGCATTTGAGGCCTTCGGAGCCGCGGCGGTCTGGCAGCCCGCGGAAAAGACGGTTCTGGTAACCAACCGCACGGGCCGCATCGTTCAGATGCGGGTCGGTGATCCGGTGGCGCTCGTGGACGGCCAGGCCAGGCCCCTGCCCGTGGCCCCCGTGCTCATCGGAGGGCACCCTTTCGTACCGGCGCAGTTCACCTTCGCGGCTCTCGGCGCATGGGTCCGATTTGACGAGGCCGATCGCACGCTCCACGTCGCCTCCCAGATCATGGCGATCGCCGTCAAACGTGGCGGCGGCGCGATCAGGGTTGTTCTGGATGCCACCGGCCCGCTGCAGGCCCAGATGCGCACGCTCCTGGAGCCGGACCGCCTGGTGGTGGACCTGCACGGCGGTGCGTTCAGGCCGCCGGATCAGGACCTTCCGGTGGGAGAGGCGGGTGTAGTGCGCGTCCGCGCCGCGCAGTTCCAGATCAAACCGTACATCACGCGCGTCGTCTTCGATCTGCGCGAGCCAGTGGAGGCGCGGACGGTTGCCGCCGCGGACTCGTTTGAGTTCGCGATAGAGGTACGGCCGCGCGGACAGGCCCCGACGGTGCAGGCCCCGGTTCCCCAGCCGGCCGCCAGCCCGCCGCCCGTAACCGTTCCAGTTCCTCCGCCGGCCGCTGCTCCCTCGCCTGTCCCTGCTCCGGTCCCACCTCCAGCCGCCGCTCCCTCGCCTGTCCCTGCGCCTGAGGCGCTGCCCGAGCAGCCAGAGAACCCGGTCCTGCTACCTCCTGAGCCGTTGCCCGATGACGGCATCCCGCGGGTGCTTCAGGTGCGTGTTGAGCAGATGTCCGGGCGGTTTCGCGTGTTCATCGAGGGAACCATGCCTCTGGAGTACGCCGTGCGGGAGCTCCTGGAGCCAGACCGCCTGGTGGTTGACGTGGCCGGCGCGGTCTTCGTGCCGGTCAAGCAGGAGATCCCCGTGGCCGGACCCGTCGTGGCAGAGGTGCGGGCCGCGCAGTTTCAGGTGGATCCGAATGTCACCCGGGTGGTCGTGGAGCTCCGGCGCAAGACGGCATACACCGTTACCTCCGCCTCCGCAGACGGCAGCGTGCTCGTCGTGGAGATCCTCGAGCCGGCGTTGCGCGCGCATGTCGTGGCCATTGACGCCGGGCATGGCGGCCGTGATCCAGGGGCGATCGGCCCCACCGGCCTGTACGAGAAGGAAGTGGTGCTCGACGTGGCGCTGCGCGTCCGCGAGCTGCTGGTGCGCAGCGGCGTGCGCGTCATAATGACACGGGAGACCGATACCTTCGTCGAGCTGGCCGATCGGTCGCGCCTTGCCAAGGCCCAGGGCGCGACCGCGTTCGTGAGCATTCACGCCAACGCCTCGACCCGGCCGTCGGCCAGCGGGTCAGAGACATACTATCTGACCCCTCAGAGTCTGGTGCTGGCGCAGATGATGCAGGAAGAGCTGGGGAAGATACCGGGACTGGCCAACCGCGGTGTGCGCACGGCGAACTTCCAGGTGCTGCGCGAGAACGACGTGCCCGCGGTTCTGGTTGAGGTCGCGTACCTGTCCAACGTTGACGAGGAAGCCAGGCTGCGCGCCGCTGCCTTCAGGCAGCGCCTGGCCGAGGCGGTCGCGCGTGCCGTGCACCGATTCCTCGTGATATACCCGGTGCCGGCAAGCTGATCAGGACACCCCAAGGAGCGACCCATGCCGCGACCTGATGGCCGCGCCGCCGACGAGTTGCGGCCGATTGAGATAGCGCGGAACTTCATCCCTCACGCCGAGGGATCGGTGCTCATCACGCTTGGCCAGACGCGCGTCGTGTGCACCGCCACCGTCGAGGAACGCCTGCCGCCGTGGCTGCGCGGTGCAGGCCAGGGTTGGATCACCGCGGAGTACGGCATGTTGCCCCGCTCGACGCACGAGCGGACCCCGCGCGATCCTGGACGCCAGGGCGGAAGGGCGCAGGAGATCCAGAGACTGATCGGGAGGTCGCTGCGTTCGGCCGTGGAGCTGCAGAAGCTGGGGGATCGGACTATCACGGTGGACTGCGACGTGATCCAGGCCGACGGCGGCACGCGGACCGCCGCTATCACCGGCGCCATGGTGGCGCTGGTGGACGCGCTGGCCGTGCTGCGGCGCAGCGGCGCGCTGGGCTGGTGGCCGTTGCGCGAACTCGTGGCAGCCACGAGCGTGGGCATCGTGGAGAACGAGGTCCGGCTGGACCTGGCCTACGCCGAGGACTCTCGGGCCCGCGTGGACCTCAACCTGGTAATGACCGACTCGGGCAACATGGTTGAGGTGCAGGGGACGGCTGAGGGTCTGCCCTACAGCCGGGGCGAGCTCCTGGCGATGCTGGCGCTGGGAGAGAAGGGGATACGCACGCTGATCGCGGCGCAGAAGGCCGCGCTCGGCGAAGTTCTTGCGGGGCGGCCGCGCTGACAGCCGAGATCGTGCTGGCCACGCGCAACCGCGGGAAGATCCGCGAACTGCGGGCTTTGCTCTCTGGCCTTCCGGTGCGCGTGCTAACCCTCGACGACTACCCTGAGATCCCGCCGCTGCCGGAAACCGGCGAGACCTTCGAGGCCAACGCGACCTCGAAGGCGACTCTCGTTGCCCGGCTGACCGGCCGGATCGCCCTGGCCGACGACTCGGGCCTTGAGGTGGACGCGCTGGGCGGCGCGCCCGGGGTTCACTCCGCGACCTTTCTGGGGCCGCACGCCACCGCGGCAGACCGGAACGCCTGGGTGCTGGAGCGTCTCAGGGGCGTCGCAGAGGACGCCCGCGCCGCGCGATTCCGGGCGGTGGTGGCCGTGGCCGCTCCTGACGGCGCGGTCCGGACATTCGAGGGGACATGCGAGGGCCTGATAGCCGACGCTCCCAGAGGCGCCGGTGGATTCGGATACGACCCGATCTTCTTCGTTCGGGAGTACGGCTGCACCATGGCAGAGCTCCCGGTGGAGTCCAAGAACGCGATCAGCCACCGTGCGCGGGCGTTCTGGGCCGCGCGCGACCACATAGCGTCCCTGGTTGGGGCCGGAGGGGGCTCCCTAGGGAAGTGGTCCCTGGGAATCGGCTCCTAGAGTATCGTCCCGGAGTCCCGCGCCAGCAGCGCCCGACGCGCCAGGGGCACCGGCGGCGCCCCAAGCCCGATCAGCCGGTCGTGGAACTCCCGCAGCGAAAAGGCCGCCCCGCGCTCGGCCCTGTAGTCGTCCCGCAACTTCCGGATGAGGAACTTGCCCAGCGTGTAGTTGAGGTATCCCGGATCGAATGTTCCGCGCACGGCCTCCCGGCCGGCGGTGAGCGGCTCCATGTAGGCGCGGTCCACGAACAGCCCGGTCGCCTGATCCACGGTCATCTCCCCGGCGTGCATCCTGATCGCGGCCAGATACCTGACCTGCCGCACCAGGGCTTCGGCGAGCTGGGCCAGGTGGAACCTGGGACTCCGGTCCACACCGGCGTCGAGCATCATCTCCTCGCAGTAGTGGGCCCATCCCTCTACGAACGAGTATGAGGTCAGCACCTTGGCGGCCATCGAGGGCGCGCGTCTGACGTGGAGGAAGTGCACGAAGTGGCCGGGGTAGGCCTCGTGGATGCTGACGTCTTTCAGCGTTGCGTAGTCGAACTTCGTCAGCCACTCCTCACGCTTCTCTTTGGACCAGCCCGGTTCCGGGGGGGTGACGTAGTAGTATGATTCGTTGGCCGTTTCCTCGAATGGCCCGGCGGAGTCCATCATGGCAAAGGCCCAGCGTGCAAACGGTGGTGTTTCCTCGACCAGAGGCCGCACGTCGCCAGGCACCGTCACGATCTCTTCCTCGATCAGGAAACGCCGGAGATCCTCCAGCATTGCCCGCGTCTCCGGGATCAGCGCCTCCTCTGCAGGATGCTCTCCGGCGATCATCGCCATGACCTCGCGCGGGTGCGCGCCAGGAGCGACGCGGCCAGCCACCTCTCGCACGCTTTCTGTCAGCCGGTCCAGCTCGGCCTCACCCAGGGCAACCAGGCGGTCGAGAGGCAGGTCCACCATCTCACCGCATCGCAGCAACGCCGCGAAGCCCGCTTCGCCGATTGCGAACTCACCGGTGGCGCGGTGTTTCTCCCCGGCGAGAAATGCCTCGAAGCTCCCGACGGCGGCCGTCGCCGCAGTACGGGCGATCTCGAACCGGTCGTGTAGCGGTGTGCCGGCTGCTCCCGCGGCTGCCCGCGCCAGGTCGCTGCCATAGAACGACCGATACCCGCCGTAGATCTCAAGCGCGGTCTCAACAATGGGCAAGGCCAGAGGCTCGCGCAGGTGTCCTCGTGCTTCGTCCAGAAAGCGGGGTATCTCCTCGAGGTGGCTGGTGAGCGACCGCAGCCGTTCTTGCAGCGGTGCGTAGTTGCGCTTCAGGTACGTGGTGATGTCCAGGGGAAAGCTCCACAGGACGGGATTCCTCTGGTGATCGCGTAGAATCTGGAACCGCAGCCGCTCCTGGGCGATCGCCTGGGTGATCAGGGTCGCATCGTGGGCAGCCAGTCATCAAGCGCAGGCCCAGAGTAGTCGCCTGCCCTCCCGTCGTAGGTGTGCAATCCCAGGCCGGCTGCGGTTGTGGGGTAGAACTCGAAGTAGGCGGTCAGGAATCCCTGCGCAACGCGCTCAAACGCCACATCCAGTGTCATGGAAGCTCCTTGGTATCGGCTCGCGAGGGGCTGACGCCCTCTTCTTCCGAAAGGAGGACAATCCCTCCAAGCACCTTTTGGCTTGCCTAAAGGCGGCATTTCAGGTACCCTAAGAATCCAGCGGGGACCTGATGGACACAGGCACCCTTGGACCGCAACCTACACGCAGCAGGACACCTGCACGTGCCAGGTGGTGACGATGCGATCTCTATCAACGCTACGGCCTGGTGAGACCGCCCGCCTGGGCCAGATCCCGGCTGTAGACATCGGCCTGGCCCGGGAACTTGCCGCCATGCGGCTGCTGCCGGGCGAGGTGGTGACGGTCCTGGCAGAGGTCGGGGGCGATGGACCCCTCCTGGTCCAGGGAGCCGGAGGCGTCTTTGCCCTGGGTCGTAGCCTCGCCGCTCACCTGGCTGTCGAGAGTCTGGTGCCGTGCCCGTAGGCTGCCACGACGCCCAGCCGCGCATCCCGATTTCCGGGGATCTGCAGGTTGCCCTTGCCGGCAATCCCAATGTCGGGAAGTCCACGGTCTTCAACTCACTGACCGGCTTGGGTTCTTCCACGGCGAACTACCCGGGCACCACCGTCGAGGTGTCCGTGGCCACGGCGCGGGTGAACGGCAGTCGAGTCACAATCCTGGACCTGCCGGGCACGTATGCGCTCTCCGGCCATACCGAGGACCAGCAGGCCGCACGGCGCGCCCTTCTCGAGGAGCGTCCCGATGCCGTCGCGGCGATCCTGGACGCCACCAACCTGGCGCGCAACCTCTACTTGGTTCTGCAACTGCTGGACCTTGGATTCCGGGTGGTGGTCGCGCTGAATCTCACGGACGAGGCCGCGCGGCGAGGGATTCACATTGACGCGGGACATCTCGGTGCTCTGCTGGGCGTGCCCGTGGTGCCCACCATTGCCACGCGACGCCGTGGGACGGCCGAGCTGCTGACCGAGGCGATGGGCGTGGTCAGACGCCCGATGGGGAGCATGTGCAGGTACAGCGCTGAGGTCGAGGGGATGGCCGCGCGGGTCGAGGCCCTCCTGGACGACCACGAGGTGCCCGCGAGAGGCCGCGCGCTGCTGCTGCTGGAGGAGGGGACCCTTGACCGTCTGCCTTCGGGTATGGCCAACGAGGAAGCAGCGGCCGAGGCCGCTGCGATCGCCCGGGAGGCCTCAGAACGGGGTGCTGAGCCGCTGCCGCTTGCCATCGCTCGGGAGCGACACCTGGAGGCGGACCGCATCGCGCGCGAGGTGACCCTGCGCCCCGGGACGCCGCAGCATCTGCACCTCTGGCGCCTGGCAACTCGGCCTTCCACCGGTGTGCCCATGCTCCTCGCAGTGCTGGCCGCGACGTTCGCCGGCCTGTTCTGGGGTGGCAGCCTGCTAGCCGGCCTGGTCGAGACCCTGTGGGCGAGAACCGCCTCGCCAGCCATCGCCGCGGTGTCGGTGTGGGCATTCGGTGACGGAGTCATTACGCGGATCCTGAAGTGGGGACTCGACGCCGGCCTGCTCGCGGTACTCACCGTGGGCATCCCCTACGTGCTCACGTTCTATCTGCTGCTCTCGATTCTGGAGGACAGCGGCTATCTCAACGTGGCCGCGGTGCTGACCGACCGTCTGATGGGCCGGCTCGGGCTCAACGGCAGGGCGGCGATCCCGCTGGTGGCCGGTGCCGGATGCAGCGTGCCCGCGATCCTGGGGCTGCGGGTGCTGCGCACCGAGCGCGAACGGCTCATCGGTGGGACCCTCGTAGCCCTCGTGCCGTGCAGCGCCCGCACCGCGGTCATCGTGGGCGCGGTTGCCTACCTGGGCGGATGGCGCGCGGCAGTGCTCCTCTACCTCACGGTTGCAGCCGTCATCCTGGCCACGGGCTGGGGATTGAACCGCCTGCTGCCGGGCCGGGCGCCGGATCTCATCATGGAGATCTTCCCGTTTCGATGGCCGACCCCCCCCGGCGTGCTGCGAAAGGCGTGGGCGCGGGCCCGCGAGTTCGTCACCGTGGCGGTGCCGGTTGTTCTTGTCGGGAGCTTCGTCCTGGGCGCGCTGTACGAGACCGGCCTGGTACGTCTCGCCGAGCGGCCGCTGGCACCTATCGTGGAGGGATGGCTCGGCCTGCCCGCGGTTGCCGGGCTCACGCTGATCTTCGCGGTCCTGCGCAAGGAGCTCGCGCTGCAGTTGCTTGTGGCGCTGGCCGTAATGCAGTATGGCAGCGGCGCGTCCAGTCTGTCGGCGTTCATGACCCCCAACCAGGTATTCACCTATGCCCTGGTGAACACGATATACATCCCGTGCATCGCGACGATGGCCGTGCTCGCGAAGGTTCTTGGCTGGCGGCGCTCCGCCGCGATCTCCGGGTTCACAATCGCACTGGCACTTGCCGTTGGAGGATTGGCCACGCGGCTGCTGGCTCTTCTGGGTTTCGGCTAGCCGCGGGAGGCCCGGTCGCGGGGTCCCGATTGCTGGAGGCCGAAATCATGAACGAAGAGGAACGGAGATACACTCTAGTCCCAGACCTGGCCGCCCTCGCGGAGGCGGTGCCCGATAGCATCCTCAGCCGTACGATCTACAAGGATGCCCAGATCAAGGCAGTGTTGTTCGACTTTGCCGCAGGCCAGGAGCTCTCTGAGCATACGGCTTCGACCGCTGCGATTGTCCACATCCTGCGGGGGGAGGCCCGGCTCAAGCTCGGCGCCGATGAACTCGACGCCTCGGCCGGTGCATGGATTCACATGCCGCCGCAGTTGCCTCACAGTCTCTACGCCCGCACCCCGGTCTTGATGCTGCTCTTGTTGCTGCCGAAGTCCTGACAGGTGACCACCCAAGGACAACTGATTCATCCAGGAGGCGTTGCGCATGTCTACTGAGCGCGTGCACCGCTACGTTGACGAGCACCGCGACGAGTCGCTGGAGATCCTCAAGACCCTGGTCAGGCAGCCCAGCATCAGCGCGCAGGATCTGGGCGTCAAGGAATGTGCTCGGCTGCTGGCCGGGATCATGAGGGACCTTGGGATTCCATCCGAGGCGATCGAGACGCCGACGCAGCCGGTTGTCTGCGGCGAGATCAGACGCGACCCAAGTGCCTACACGCTGCTGCTCTACGGGCACTACGACGTGCAGCCGCCTGAGCCGCTGGATCTGTGGCACAGCCCGCCGTTTGAGCCCACCGTGCGCGACGGCCGGCTCTACGGTCGAGGGACCGGCGACAACAAGGGGCAGTTGATCACCCACGTGCTGGCGGCGAAGGCCTGGATGGAAGCCGCAGGCGGGCCTCCGATCAACCTCAAGTTCGTCTTCGAGGGAGAGGAGGAATCGGGATCAGGCGGCCTGGCCGAGTTCGTGCGAAAGCACAGGTCGCGATTGGCCGCTGATCTGGTCTACATCTCCGATGGTGGACTGCACCCCACCGGAGCACCGGTCATCTCTCTGGGAAACCGGGGGATCGTGGGAATCACGCTGATCGCCCAGGGCGCCGATCGCGACAACCACTCGGGCAACAAGGGCGGTGTTGCCCCCAACCCTGTGTGGATGCTTGTCCACCTGCTCTCCACGATGGTGGATCCCGGGGGCCGTGTGCTCATCGAGGGGTTCTACGACAACGTGAGGCCGATCGGCTCGGTGGAGGAGCGGCTCCTGGCCGGGATGGAGTACGATCCCCGGGCGTTTGCCGCCACGATGGGGCTCGATACGCTTCCCATGGACGGCCCCACCTACTGGAAGCGGATCATGCTGGAGCCCTACTTCAACATCAGCGGCTTCGCGAGCGGCTACGTCGGGCCCGGGTCCAAGACCATCATCCCATCGAAGGCCGAGTGCCGGATTGACGTCCGGCTGGTGGTGGACCAGAAGACCGGAGAGATCTTCGAGAAGGTGAAGGCGCACGTCGCCCGCGTGGATCCCAGGGTTCAGGTGCTGGCCCGTGGCTTTGGGGCGATGGAAGCCAGCCGCACCGCTGCTGACCATCCGGCGGTGGCGGTCGTGGCCCGCGCGATCCGGGCGGTGCGTGGAGCCGAGCCGTTCGTCAACCTGTGCTCCGGCGGCAGTTTGCCCAACGCGGTCTGGCCTGGGGTGCTCGGCGTGGACCACATCGGCGTGCCCTACGCCAACGCCGACGAGAACAACCACGGCCCAAACGAGAACCTGAATCTGGAGCGGTTCTACGACGGCATCCACGTGAGCGCCGAGGTCTTCCAGGCGCTGGCCGATGCTAAGGTGCGGTGAGGTAGGGGGAGGGGCGTCGGGGGGCCGGCGGCGCGGGCTCGCGGGCTCGTTGACGGTGCCGTAACGCCTCTGCTACGATCGCCCCGTCGGGGCGTGGCGCAGCTTGGCAGCGCGTCTGGTTTGGGACCAGAAGGTCGCCCGTTCGAATCGGGCCGCCCCGACCAGTCCCTTTCTCGCGCGGCTCCCCCGCAGGGCTAGAAATAGTACTCGTCGGTGCTCGCGCCGTCGTTGAAGACGATGGTGCGGGCGCTGTGGCCGGCGGGAATCACGAAGACCAGCGAGCAGGTTCCGGTTTCTCCGGGTCGTACCGCGACCGTTGAGCGGCAGGCGTCGGCCTGCCGGAACGAGGACGGATCGTAGCGATAGGTTTCGCCCTCGCGGTCAGCGAGCGTGAAGAAGTTGGGGTTGAGGACCTTCGCGCCCCGGCTCAGGTTCTTCAAGGTGATGCTCACCAGGGCCGAGCGCGCCTGCGCGTCGCCGTACTTCGGCGGGCGCGCGGTCAGGACGACGTCGCGGGCAGGCCGCTCGTCCGCCAGCAGCGCGCGCACGAAGGCCTTCGGATCAAACACCCCGATCCGAATCACCGTGCCGCTTCCCGTTCCCAGCACGAGCCCTATGGCGTCGTACCAAAGCACCCGCTCGTCGCCGCCTCCTGACGAGGGCGCGCCGTAGGCCGCCACCGCGGCCGAAGCGGGCTGGCCCACGCCGACTCCCCGCTCGGTGCGGTACCGGTCGTTGGTGGTGAGGATCAGTACGACCTGATCGTCGCGCACCCCGGCGGCGGTGCGCTGGCGGTCGTAGTAGAGGTACGAAACGGAGCCCGCGGCGTGCGTGCGGTCGGGCTGTCCCCATCCGGGGGCCTGATAAAGAGTTCGGGTCGGGACGCCCAATCGCAGCGCGCCCATGGACTGCCCCGGGACTATCAGCCACGCATCGGATGGCGCGGCGGCCGTCGACGCCGGCGCAGCGGCGATGAGGCAGAACACGGCGAGCACGCAGATCCCGGCGATCAGGCGGATTCCGGCGAGCAAACGGATTCCGGTGATCGTGCGCTTCGCAGCGTGACGGAGCGACAGTCGCATACTGCTGTGTGATTCGCCGCAACTCGCCTTGACCCCCTTTTGGGGCGGTGCTACCGTGGCGGTAGCGCGTGCGCGATCAACAAGGAGGAGCCAGGTGACAAAGCCGCTGGAACTGTTCCAACAGGCCTCCGCGACGATGCGGAAGGTGCTATATGAGGTCAGGCGCGTAATCGTTGGTCAGGACCTGATGCTGGAGCGGCTGCTGGTGGCGCTGCTCGCGCGGGGACACGTACTGCTCGAGGGCGTTCCCGGCCTCGCCAAGACCCTGGCGATCAAGAGCGCGGCCAGGGCGATAGACTGCGAGTTCAAGCGGATCCAGTTCACGCCCGACCTGGTGCCGGCAGACCTGGTGGGGACCCGGATCTACAATCGGCAGACCGGCACCTTCGACGTGGAACTGGGTCCGGTCTTTGCCAACTTCGTCCTGGCCGACGAGATCAACCGCGCCCCGGCCAAGGTGCAGTCGGCGCTGCTCGAGGCAATGCAGGAGGGGCAGGTGACGATCGGCAAGCAGACCTTCCCTCTTCCGCACCCGTTTCTCGTGATGGCCACCCAGAACCCGATCGAGAGCGAGGGGACGTACCCTCTGCCCGAAGCGCAGGTCGACCGGTTCATGTTCAAAGTGGTAATCACCTACCCCAGCCGGCATGAGGAGATCACGATCGTTGAACGGATGAGCGGCGCTCCTCCGGAAGTGGTTCCGGCAATCAGCGCGGCCGAGCTGCTCCAACTGCAGGCCATCACCGACGCGGTCTACGTGGACGCGCGAATCCGCGAGTACTCCGTGGCGTTGGCGACCGCGACACGCTGGCCGGATGAGGTTGGACTGGCTCAACTGCGTCGCTACATCGCCTACGGAGCCAGCCCGCGGGCCTCGCTCAACATGGTGTTGGGCGCGCGCGCTCTGGCGCTACTGCGGGGGCGGGAGTACGTGATGCCGGAGGACATACGGGACATAGCGCCCGAGGTGCTGCGCCACCGCTTGGTCCTTTCCTACGAGGCACTGGCCGATGGAGTGGGACCCGACTCCCTGGTGGAGCAGGTGATCGCGGCCGTACCGGCGCCGCGCCTGGCGCTGGGGGATCCATACGAGGCCCAGAGCGCCACGGCAGCCGGGGGCGGGATCTCCAGGGGGGAATAGCCGGCCATGCCGGCAGTTGAGTTGCTGGAAACCCCTGAGCAGCTGCTGAGGCGGCTGGAGTTCACCGTCGTGCGCCGGCTGGACGGTTTCCTGTTCGGCGACTACCGCGGGATCTTCTACGGGCCCAGTCTGGATCTGGCGGAGGTCAGGGAGTACCAGCCGGGAGACGAGGTCCGGCGCATAGACTGGAACGTCACCGCGCGCATGCGCCGCATCTTCGTCCGGCAATATCACGAGGAGCGCGAGCTCACCGCCTGGCTGCTCTTGGATCTCTCGCCCTCGATGGCATTCGGCACGCGACGCCGCCTCAAGCGCGAGCTGGCAGTGGAGTTCGCCGGGACCGCCGCCTACATCGTCGCGCGGCACGGCGACAAGGTTGGAGCGGTCGCCTTTCCTGGCCGCGGCCGGCCGCTCGTCCCGCCACGCGCAGGCCGGCGCCATGCCCTGCGCATACTGCATTCCCTGTCGCAGCATGGGTCCTCCGAGGCGGGGATAACCGATCCACCTGAGATGACCCATCCACCGGGGATGACCGATCTCGCCGGCGTGCTCCATGCCGCTGTCGGAATGCTGCGCCGCCGCCACCTTGTCTTCGTGATCTCGGACTTCATCGCTCCTGATGGCTGGGAGAGGCCGCTCTGCGAGCTGGGGCGCCGGCACGACGTCATTGCGGCTTGGATCCGCGATCCGGCGGAAGAGGTCTTGCCTGACGTGGGCGTGATCCCGGTGCGGGACCCTGAGACCGGACAGCACTGCTGGATTGACACGTCCGACGCGCGGGTGCGTTCTGCTCACGAGGCGCTGGTAGGCGCGCGCCGGGCAAGTGTTGAGGCGGCGTTTCGGCGGGCCCGCGTTGACCACCTTGTGCTGTCCACGGCCACGACGCTGGTGGATCCCCTTGTGGATTTCGTGCTGCGGCGGCGGAGGCGTCTGTGGAGTTCGTCTGGCCGCTGATGCTCTGGGCGCTGGCCCTGGCCCCGCTCCTGTGGTGGGGGCATCGCCTCTTGGGCCGGCGGCAGCAGCGCGCCGCCCTGCAGTTCGCCGAGCCGCGGCTGTTCGATCAGCTGGTGGTGCGCCCCCCGGGCTGGCAGCGTTCCCTCCCCAACGTGTGCTACCTGATCGCCCTGCTGCTGCTGGCCGTGGCAATGGCGCGACCGGTGGCCGCGCTGCCCATGCCGGTCAACCGCGCCGCGGTGGTGATCGCGGTTGACACCAGCAGGAGCATGATCGCCACCGACGCGCAGCCCACTCGCCTGGATGCCGCCCGGAAGGCCGCCCGGGCTCTGGCTGATATGCTGCCCCGCTCGACACGACTTGGGCTCGTGGCGTTCAGCGAGTACGGCACGGTGTTGCTGCCGCCCGGTACCGACAGGAGCGCTCTTGTCGAGGCGCTCGACCGTCTCCAGCCGCAGTCGGCCACCTCTATGGGCGGCGGTATCCTGGAGGCGGTGCGCGTGCTGCCGGGTCGTGCAGGGGCGACGGGCGACCGTCCAAGTCGCTTGGTCCCCGGGTCCATCGTGATCTTCTCGGACGGCGTGAGCAACTTCGGCCCGAATCCAGAGGAAGCCGCTGCCCTGGCGCGCGACGCGCGCGTCCGAATCTTCACCGTCGGCGTGGGCAGGCCGGGCGGAACCGTGATGCGCGTGGAGGGCCAGCTCGTGCTTGTGCCGTTCGACGCGGCCGGCCTCCAGCGTATCGCTCAGATTACCGGCGGGACGTTCTTCCCGGCAACGGGCGGGGAGGACCTGCGAGCGCTTTCACGGATGCTCGGCCGGGACATGGGATGGGAGTTCACCCGCCAGGAAGCATCGTTTCTCCTGCTGGCGGTGGCAGGCGCCTTCATGCTGGTCGGCGGCGTGCTCTCGCTCTTCTGGTTCGGGAGGGTGCCGTGAAGCCGCGCCGCCTTCGGTGGGTCGCGTGGGCGCCATGACCTTTGAGTGGCCCTTCATGCTGTGGGCGCTTATCGCGCTGCCGCTGCTGGCGTGGGCGTATCTCCGGCTGCAGTGGCGGCGCCCGCGCGGGGTAGTGCTCATACCCAACGTCGAGATGCTGGCGCGCGCCGCCGGTGGCCGCGGCAGGTGGCGCAGGTGGGCGCCTCCGGCGATGTACCTGCTGGGTATAGGGATGGTCCTGATCGGACTGGCCCGGCCCTCGGCGCCGCTGCCGGTACCCGCGCGCGAGGGCGTGGTGGTGCTCTCCATTGACGTGAGCCGCAGCATGCTGGCCGACGACCTTCGGCCCAACCGGCTTGCCGGCGCGAAGATGGCTGCTCACGAGTTCGTCCGGGCGCTGCCCGGCGGTTTCCGCGTGGGCCTGGTTACCTTCAGCAGCTACGCCACGACGGTCGTACCGCCGACCGCGGATCGGGCCCGCATTCACGGCGCGATTGATCTGCTTACCCCGGAGTATGCCACGGCGATAGGTGAAGGCCTGCTCGAAGCAATCTGGTCACTACCGGGCCGTGTTCGGCCGCTTGCCACCGGCGAGGCGCTGCCCGGGCCGCAGCCGGTGCCGCCGGGAAGACTCCCCTCGGGCGTTGTCGTGCTTCTCTCCGACGGACAGAGCAACCGCGGAACCCATCCATTGGAGGCGGCGCGCATCGCACGCGATCTCCAGGTGAGGGTCTACACCGTCGGGATCGGCACGCCCGAGGGCACGGTCCTCAATGTTGCGGGGCGCAGCATCCTGGTGCGCCTGGACGAGGAGACGCTGCGCGGGATGGCTGAGGCCGCGGGTGGCGAGTACTACCGGACCACGAACCTCCGTGAGCTGCGCCAGGTGTACCGGCACCTGGGCCGGGAGATCGGCTGGGAGCGCCGCCCCACCGAGGCTACGGCGCTGGCGGCCGGGGCTGCGCTGGCGTGCCTGGTAGCCGCGGTGGTATCCTCCCGACTCCTGGTGCACAGGGTTCTGTGAGTGGCGGCCTGTGATATACTCGTGCCTGGCCGCGCGCCTGTAGCTCAGCGGATAGAGCGGCTGCCTTCTAAGCAGCGGGGCGGGGGTTCGAGTCCCTCCAGGCGCGCCAATCCAGTCAGGACGCGGGTTTCAGCCAAGGACAGCGAAACCGAGGGGATCTTCGCACGTGAGCGTTCCCGGAAGCTGCCCCGGGATATCCAGCAGGTGGCCTATCGAAAGTTGAGGATGCTAAACAACGCTCAGTCGCTGGCTGATCTGCGTATCCCGCCAGGCAACCGGCTGGAAAGGCTCGTGGGAAGGCGCGCTGGCCAGCACAGTATCCGAATCAGCGACCAATGGCGAATCCGTTTCAAGTGGCACGATGGTGATGCATATGATGTGGAGATTGTTGACTATCACAAGGAGAGGTAGCCATGACTAGGCAGCGACTGGCTCCTGTGCATCCTGGTGAGGTTCTTCTTGAGGAGCTCCTGAGGCCGATGGGGATCAGTCAAAGCCGCCTCGCACTATCGATCGGTGTTCATCCCCGCAGGATCAATGAGATCGTTCTAGGTAAGCGCGCGATCACAGCTGACACTGCGCTGCGCCTGGCACGCTTCTTCGGCACGTCAGCCAAGTTCTGGCTCGGACTGCAGACGGACTACGATCTCGACGTTACGGCGGATCGGCTGGGGCGCCGCCTCGACACTGAGGTGCGTGAGGTTGCACGGTCCAGGTAGCGCGGCCCGCAGCTTGGCGTGCTGGTGAAGCGCTCTCGCTGGAGCGGGCGGCGCCGTGAGTACAGAGGCAGGAAGTAGCGGTTGTCGAGGATGCAGCCGCGCCGTTCAGCGGCACGCAACCTCAGCAACGCGGAACTTCCACTCGTAGGTCACAGGCCCCTTGCTCGACGGGAACGTGAACGACGCCTTGTGCCAGCCCACCGCCAGCGGGGCCGCGGGCGTGTATGCGACGGTGGCCATGCTTTGAGGCAGATCCTTCGTCCCACTCACCTGTGCGCTTGCCGTGATGTCCTTGCCATCGAGTTTCAGCGATACCAGCGCTACATCGAGACTTCCATATCGCCGCATGGCGTCTGTCAGCCGCAGGCCCACCGCGATCTCAGGAGTGCGGCAGACCGTGCTATCCGGCGCCGGTACCACTCTGTATATCTCGGGAGGCAGGGCAACCGGCGTTGCGAGAACGCCATCGGCTACCGCCGCCACCACCGCAACTGCAATCCCCGCCAAGACCACCACAGCGAACATCCCGTGAAGACGCACAGCGACCTCCTCCACAGATACGGAATACCTAATCGGATATCTCTTCCCCGTCGCCGATGTCGCTCCTGCCGTTCGCGGAGGAACTCGCCGGTCAGCAGGACTGTGGTGGGACCACGGCAAAGACCCAGACATCTTTGGCAAATCGGTGCCGGAAGGGAAGTTGCGGCGTGACTGAGACTACGATGGGATTTCCGCTGATCTTTGACGGCCATAACGACACGGTCCTCAGCCTTCTTGACACAGGCCGATCGTTCTTCGATCGTTCCGAGGTTGGACACGTTGACCTGCCGCGGGCGCGCGAGGGCGGGCTGGGCGGAGGCTTCTTCGCCATCTACATCCGCGACCCTGGCGTATCGGAGAAGCCTCCGGCGGATTCCTCATCCACCGACACCTCGATGCGGGTGTACGGGGACGAGAGCACGTGGCCCGAGCCGATGTCACTGGAGTACGCGCAGGCGACCGCGCTCGACCTGCTCGGAAGGCTGCTGCAGGCCGAGCAGGCCTCGGGCGGGAAGGCGAAGGTCGTTCGCAGCGCGGCCGAGCTGAAGCGGTGCCTCGATGGAGGCGTCTTCGCCATGCTGCTGCACTTCGAGGGCGCTGAGCCGCTCGATCCAGATGGACGCGCGCTGGAGTCGTTCTACGCCGCCGGGCTTCGCTCGGTAGGCATAACGCACAGCCGCCGCAACCGCTTCGCGCAGGGCGTGCCGTTCAAGTTCCCTCATTCGCCCGACACCGGTCCTGGGCTCACAGATGCCGGCCGGGAGCTGGTGCGACAGCTCAACCGGCGCAGGGTGATGATTGACCTCTCCCACATCACCGAGCAGGGCTTCTGGGACGTGGCGGCTCTGACCGACGCCCCGTTGGTTGCGACCCATTCCAATGCCCACGCGCTGACGCCGTCGCCGCGGAATCTCACGGACCGGCAACTCGACGCGATCCGCGACCGCAGTGGTGTAGTAGGACTTAACTTCCATGTGGGCTTCCTGCGCGAGGACGGCGCGCGGAACGCCGAGACGCCGATCTCGCGGATGGTCGAGCACATTGACTACATGGCCGGGCGGATGGGGATTGACTGCGTCGCCCTGGGCTCGGACCTCGACGGCGCGGTCATGCCCTCCGAGTTGAAGGATGCCGCCGGTCTGCCCAACCTTATGCGGGCGCTCGCCGATCGCGGATACTCGAGTGAGGACCTGCGCAAACTTGCCCACGGCAACTGGGTGAGGGTCCTGAGCGAAACTTGGGGCGAATGATCGCAGGCGTGGTCCGGGCGCACGCGCCCTTCGCGGCCGTGGCCGCAGGTGCGCCTGCCGCAGCGGCGATGAGACTGCTGATTGTCACCCCGGTGTTTCCACCCGACATAGGCGGGCACGCCACGGCGATCCCACTCCTGGCCGTGGAACTCTGCCGCCGCGGCCACCAGGTGACTGTTCTGACAGTAAGCGACCGCGCGGACGGCGATGATTCGCTCTACCCGTTTTCGGTTGTGCGCCTTGCCCGACCCGGGCCCAGACTCGTACGGTGGCTGCGAACGATCCGCATGATCCTGAAGTTGGGCAGCCGGGCCGATGTCCTGCTGGTCTACGGACTGGCCCTGGAATCCGTGGTTGCCAACGCGCTGCTCAGGCGGCCGCTGGTGATGAAGGTCGTGGGCGATCTGGCCTGGGAGCGCTCGGTCCTGCTGGGGAGGGTGCGCGACACCTTCGAGGCATTCCAGCAGCGCAGGTACGGTGCGAGGGTGGAGGCACTGAGGCGCCTGCGCGCGTGGTGGATCCGGAGGGCGGACCGCGTGATCGTTCACTCCCAATGGATGGCCGGCTGGGTCGCTCGGTGGGGAGTCCTGCCATCCCGGCTTACGGTGATACCCAACGGAGTTGAACTGCCCGGGGCGCTTGTCGCGGCGACCCTTCCGCTCTCGACGCCGGTGACGCTGGTTACGGCGGCCCGTCTCACCAGGTGGAAGGGTATTGACGATTTGATCGCCGTCGTCGCCGGGCTGCGCGGCCTCGGCCTGGTCGTGGTCGGCGACGGTCCGGACCGGGGCCGGCTGGAGCAGGTCGCGCAGGAGGTGGGCGTATCCGACCGCGTGTTCTTCGCGGGCCGCAGGTCGCGCGAGGAGACGCTTGGCATCATGGCCTCGTGCGATGTCTTCGCGCTGAACTCAACCTGGGAGGGCCTGCCCCACGCGGTGCTGGACGCCATGGTGCTCGGGATGCCGCTGATCGCGACCGCCGTGGGCGGGGTGCCTGAGGCCGTCACGGACGGGGTGAGCGGGCTGCTGATTCCTCCTTCGGATCCCGATGCCCTCCGACGAGCGCTGGGTCGCCTGATCTCCGCGCCAGATGAGCGGGCACGACTGGCAGCAGGCGCCCGCCGCGCGGCAGAGCGATTCACCATCGCGCGCGTGGCGGACGCCACCGAGGCCCTCCTGCTTGCTGCAGCGGCTTCTATCCACCACAAGGGGAGGCCGTGAAGATCCTCCACATCACCAACACTGTGGCGGCCGGCGGCGCTGAGGTCACCCTACTGGCGTTGTGCCGTCATCACAAGGCGGCCGGGGTAGACCTGACAGTTGCGTGCCTGCGCGAACACGTTCGCGACACGAGGTCGCTGCGGCCGGAGTTCGAGCGCGCAGGCGTCGCGGTGCGCGACCTCGACTGCGCGCGCATTGATCCGAGGTGTCCCTGGTCTCTCCGCGGCCTGATCCGCGAGGAACGCCCCGACATTCTGCACACGCACCTGCCCAGGGCGGACATTGCGGGAATCGTCGCACGCGGACGGAAGCCGATCCCCAGGGTGATGACCGTGCACGGCACCTATGGCACGCAGGGAGTGTGGCGCTACCTGAAACCGGCGCTGGCCGGTGTATGGCGCCGCGCCGATGCCGATGCTGGTGCCCGCTTTCTTCACCGCGCACTACCGCGATAGCGTTCTTGTAGCCCAGGTTCTAGTCGCCGCGGTGGTGCTGGGCTTCCCGGGCAGCCAGGCGAACTCATTCCTGGCGGCCCGCGGCCATCTGCGGGCGCAGCACTGGCTGGCCGCGACGGCTCTGGCCGCCGAGGTCGTGAGCCTTGCACTGCTGACGATTAGGTTTGGGGTAGCCGGCGTGGCCGCGGCCAAGTGCGTCGCGCGGGTCTGGCATTCGCTGTTCGGCGTGGCGCTTGTGCCCCTGGTGCGGCGGTGACACCGGTGCGCACCGCCCTCATGCACGGCCTCTTTGCGCTGGGATCGCGCCTGGTCCGCCGGCAGGCGAGGCGCGAGCTTGCCGCCCTCAGATGGGCCGAGCAGGCGGATCCGATGGTGCTCCGCGCGCGGCAGGAGGCGCGGCTCCGCGCCCTGATCCGCTGGGCTTACGACACCGTCCCTTACTACCGACAGGCTATGGACGAAGCAGGGGTGTCGCCCGGCGACATCAGGGGACTGGGGGATCTTCCGCTGCTGCCGGTTCTGCGGCGGCGCGATGTCAAGAAGCACCTCGATGCCCTCACATCTGAGCGGGCGAGCAAGAGAGATCTGCTGCCCGTTGTGACATCGGGAACGAGCGCGGAGCCGCTGGGTATCTACCGCGACAGACGCACGGTGCCGTTCGAGCAGGCCACAAGGTGGCATTCTCTGGGGTGGGCAGGCATGACACCCGCGGCCTCCCATCTGATGCTCACGATGGACAGGGTTTCAGTACACGCCCCGCGGGTGTCCTGGTGGGGCCGGATGAGTGGTAGCGCCTCTGTCCCGCTAGGAGCCCTCTACTCGCGAGAGCCAGCCCCTGTCGTGGAGCTACTGGAGCGCACAGCACCGGCGGTCATCTTGGGATACCCGAGCCTTCTACACCTGCTGGCCCAGGCGGTGTTGCGCGCAGGCAGACCGCTGCGAACCCTTCCACGGTGTGTCTTCTACCAGGCGGAGCACATGGGCGATGACACGCGTCAATTGATCGCCCAAGCCTTCGAGGCGCCCATCTTCTCGCGCTACGGGGCGGCGGAGTTCTCAGGGCTGATCGCTCAGACCTGCGAGCACGAGCGGTGGCACCTGAACGCAGAGGGGTTTGTTGTGGAGGTGTTGGGCGGGGAGCCGGGCGACCGGCAGGGGGCGTCGGTTTCAAGGGGCCGGTTGGTCATCACCGACCTGCGCAATCACGCCATGCCGTTAGTACGGTACGAGATTGGAGACATGGGTACGGCGGCAGGAGAGAAGAGGTGCCCGTGCGGGAGGACCCTGCCGCTTCTGGGCGAGATGGAAGGCCGGATCTGGGAGTGGGTGGTGACGACCGCGGGTCTCCGCATTCCGGCAATAGTCCTTCAGCGCGCAATTCGGCTGCACCTTGACCTGCTGTGGGAGTATCAATTCCGGCAGGACCGTCCCAAGGTGCTGGAGGTCGCGGTTGTGCCCGTCGGCGCCTACGGCGCAGACCGCAAGGAGGAGCTGGCCCGGCACCTGGAGGCGGCCCTGGGGGGCGGGATCACAGTGCGCGTGACGCCGGTTGAGCACATTCCGCGTGAGCCATCGGGCAAGCGACCCGTTATGAAGAGCACTCTCCACCAGGGGAGGTAGCTGAGTGTTGCGCAACGCCCTGATGAGGGGTCTCTTCGCCGTGGGATCGCGCCTGGTCCGCCGCCAGGCGCTGCGCGAACTCGATGTGCTCAGATGGGCCGAGAAGGCGGACCCTCTGGAACTGCGCACGCGGCAGGAAGCGCGGCTACGCGCCCTGATCCGCGCGGCCTACGACACCGTGCCTTACTACCGCCGGGTCATGGACCAGGCAGCGGTGTCGCCCGACGACATCCGCGGCATTGACGATCTTCCTCTTCTGCCCGTGCTGCTGCGGCGCGACATCAGGGCGCACCTAGATGCACTGGTGTCGACGCGGGTGAGCAAGAGAGATCTACTGCGCCGGGCGTCATCGGGAACAGCGGGCGCGCCTGTGTGGTTCTACCGCGACAGGCGCACCCTGCCGTTCGAGCGGGCCAGCCTCTGGCATGACCTCGGATGGGCCGGCGTCACGGCCGCCGACCCCACTCTCTTTGTCAGACGCCTGGTGGACAACCAGGGAGTTCGCAAGTGGACGCGGTGGAACTGGTTGGTCGGGAGCGCTTTCCTCCCTCCGGAGCTGCTCTACGCGTTGGCACCGGGGCCAGTTGCGGAGGCGGTGGAGAGGGCGGCGCCCGCGGTGATCTACGGCTATCCCAGCCTGCTGCACCTGCTGGCCCGGGCGATCCTCCGTTCCGGCAGGCCGCTGCGAACGCGTCCCCGCTGCGTCCTCTACGATGCGGAGCAGATGGGCGAGGACACTCGCGACCTGGTTCGGCAGGCCATCGGCGCGCCGATCTTCTCCCGATACGGGGCGCGTGAGTTCTCGGCCGGGGTGGCGAAGACCTGCGAACATGGGCGGTGGCACCTGAACACCGAAGGGTTCGTTGTGGAAGTTGTGAGCGGAGAGCCGGGCGAACCGCACGGAACGCCGGCGGCAAAGGGTCGTCTGGTCATTACCGATCTGCGCAACCACGCCATGCCGTTTGTGCGGTACGAGATCGGGGACGCTGGCGCAACAGGGGGGCAGGAGAAGTGCCCGTGCGGGAGGACCCTACCGGTCTTGGACGGGCTGGAGGGCCGGAGTTGGGAGTGGGTAGTCACGGCCTCCGGACTCAGAATCCCGATAACGATGATAGCGCCCATGGTTGTGGGGCTGCACGGGGATCTCCTGTGGGAGTACCAGTTCCGGCAGGACCGTCCCGAGGTGCTGGAGGTCGCAGTTGTGCCTGTCGGCGCCTACGGCGCAGACCGCAAGGAGGAGCTGGCCCGGCACCTGGAGGCGGCCCTGGGGGGCGGGATCACAGTGCGCGTGACGCCGGTTGAGCACATTCCGCGTGAGCCATCGGGCAAGCGACCCGTGATGAAGAGCACTCTCCACCAGGGGAGGTAGCGGTGTGGCGGGTAGCGGCGCAGGCGATCTGATGCGCGCCGGGCGTTCGGCCGGCATCAGGGGGCTGTTTCGGCTGGCGGCTCCTGGTGAGTTGCGCGCCAGGCAGGAGGCCAGACTGCGCGACCTGATCGCCTGGGCGTACTCTACGGTTCCGTACTACAAGCGGACGATGAACCAGGTGGGTGTTTCCCCGGCCGACATCAGGAGCATTGAGGACCTCCGCGCCCTTCCCATCCTCCGGCGCTCCGATATCAGGGCAGGAGCCCTTGAGATGGTCTCGCGGCAGGCCAGCGCTCGTGACTGGATGATCAAGTCCAGCTCTGGAACCACCGGCCTTCCGCTGCGCATCCACCGCGACCGTAGGACCTTTCCGTTCGAGCAGGCCAATCTCTGGCAGGCGCAGGAGTGGGCCGGCGTAACCCCGGCGGACAGGATGCTGATAGTAATGCCGCCTACGAACCAGCACGGCGACTCATACATTACCAGGCGGTGGTGCTGCTGCGCGCAGGCCGTCGGCTACCGACACGACCCCGGTGCGTGTTCTACAGCGGCGAGCAGATGGAAGAGGAGACACGCCAACTTCTCAATCAGACCTTCGGCTCTCCTGTCTTCTCGCGGTACGGGGCCACTGAACTCTGCGCCTCTGTTGCGCAGACGTGCGAGTTCGGGCGATGGCACCTCAACACTGAAGGGTTCATCGTGGAGATCGTGGCAGGGGAGCACGGCGATCCGGAGGGAGCGCCGGCAGCGAGCGGGCGGCTGCTCGTCACAGACCTGCGCAACCACGTGATGCCGATCATCCGATACGAGATCGGCGATCTGGTGACGGCCGGGGACGTCGTGGGCTGCCCCTGCGGCAGGACGTTGCCGCTGCTGGGCGGGCTTGAGGGGCGGGTCCCGGCTTTCATTATGACGCCGTCAGGACGCCGGGTCCCTGTGACGCTGCTCCGTCAGCCGGCCCGCAGGTGCCAGGAGATCTTCCATGAGTACCAGTTCAGACAGGACCGCCCGGATGAGCTGATGATGTTCCTCGTGCCAACCGCGGCCTACACGCGGGAAGCAGCCGAGGGATTGGCTCAGGTTCTGACGGCTGCCCTCGCAGGCGAGGTGTCGGTGGTCGTCGAGGCGGTCGAACGCATCGCCCGCGAGCCCTCGGGCAAGCGCCCTCTTCTGAAGACCACAATCACAGGCGCCTCGCTCACCGGCTCCGACAAGGCCGCGGCGCGAGGCCTGTGAAAGGCGCAATCCGTGACGGCATGCGTGCCCTCGGAATCCGACACCTACGACCTGGCCCCGGCCGTCGAGATCGCCCGGCTCCTACGCGACCGGTACTGCGGCGGGCACGGCCTCCTGGCGCGCACCGTGGATGTCCGTCGCGGACGCATCCTCGACCCCAGTCCGACCATTGACGATCTGGGGGATTACGTGCAGTACGTGCACGAACTCGGGCAGATCACAGGTGACAGCGCTTTGTGCGAGTGGGCAAGGGGCCAGGTTCTGGAGGCGCTGCGCCTGACTCAGGCCCCAAGCGGGCTCATTCAGAGCCTGGCGCTCTGCGCTGGTCTGCGCGGGCGCGTTCACAGGGTCCTGTATTCCAACCTGGCCGCGGTAGATACCCTGTGGGGGCTGGTCGAGTCGCTGCGCACCTGGGGGAAGGGAGTGATCTCATCCGAGGTCGGGCGCTTCATGGCATGTGTCCGGCTTCTGGCAGCCGGCCGCGGCGGGCTCCCGGTCTATGCGGTACTCCCCTGCAAACCCGTGCGCCTCCACCTTCCGCTAGGCAGCCCGATGCTGGCCGGCGCGTGGATCGAGGGCCTCGTCAAGGTCTATGAGGTCAACGGCAATGAGGCCCTCCTGTACTGGGCTACGGAAATGGCACAGGCGGTGCTGGCCTTGCCGAAGTTCCGTGCCCATGGACTTCTTCCCGTGCGATTTCCAACCAGCGTATTGGGCGACGTTATCGTTCCTATGCTGGACCTGGCTTTCAGGGCGCGCGGGCGTCCGGGGTTTGGGGATAGTGTTGTTGCCAAGGGGGACGCGTTCTTCGTCTTTGGGTTGCTCGCCCTCCACAGGGCGAAGGGCCACGAATGGGTCCGGGATGCCGTCCTGCGCTGGAAGCACTCCGCGCTCGACACAATGACGGCGCAGGATGGTCGGTTCTACGACGTGCGGTCAGCACGAGGCGCGCCGAGGGATGTCTCGCTGTTCTCGAACAACACGTGGATGGAGCTACTCCTCGACATCTTCCACGACATGGGCGATGAGGAGTGCCTGCTCGCCGCGTGCCGCGCAGCCCATGCCTGGTTGCGACGGCGAACCGCGGTAGGGTTGATACCGAACCGGGACACAGACGGATTCGCCGCGCTCGACCCGCTCGTGGACCTCGCCGTGAACCTGCTCAAGCTCGAGCAACTGACGGCGGATGGCAAGTGGGGGGAGGAGGCGGCGCTGGTTTCCTCGGCGCTGGAACGGCACTACCGCCAGCCGTATGGACTGGCTTGGAAGGTAGACGCGCGTACCGGAAAGGCAGCCGTCACGGAGATCTGGACGAAATACCTCGGCCTCTACCTCAAGCTGCGGCTGGTTCTCAATCGCGTGCGCGCTCAGGGAGCGCGCATCTTCGCAGACCCCCACCTGCGATCCCTGGCCACAGACCGGTAGGGCGAGCGCCTCGGACCCTGCCTAGAATTCGCGCATCTTGGGCACAACATTCCTAATAGAGAATCGGTTGCAGCCCCCGATCCCTGATGCCGGAGGGGATAGGTCAATGGACCCTGAGATGACAGCCGACGTCGCGCGGCTGCTTTCCGCCTTGCTTGATGAAAAGGCCTGGTTTCGTCGCGGCCTCTCGGATGGCCGCCTTGCCGATCTGACAGGGATGCCTCTGCATCATGCTGTGATCGCGCGCGTGGAGGCGGAGGCGCAGGGGCTCGTGGAGCGGCGGGACGTTGGCACCGACCATGCGGTCACGATGCTGACGCCGCTGGGCGTCGCCTCGGCGCACGGCCTACTGCCGCGCACCGAGGAGCCGACCGAGGAGCCCACGGACGAGCCGCCCCGCGACGATTGAGACGCCTCCCGGCGCTGTGCTACAATCTGCGGTGACGCGTGGTGGCCGTAGCTCAGCCTGGCAGAGCGCCTGACTGTGGCTCAGGAAGTCGCGGGTTCAAATCCCGTCGGTCACCCCAACACGGCTCCTGGAACGTGGGAATGTAGGCGGGAACTTATAGAAGGGACGCGGGGTTCACCCGCGTCCCTTCTGTACATTCGGACCGGTTCGCGCCCGGCACAGAGTGCGCAAGGCACAGCGCACTCGGCGCCCCGCCCGGCAGTCTAGAAGTCCTCGTCAGGCATGCCGCCGGCACCCGGCATGGGGGCCGCGCCCTTCTTCTTCTCGCGCTTCTCGACCACGATCGCCTCGGTGGTCAGCAGCATCCCGGCCACTGAGGCGGCGTTCTGCAGCGCCAGGCGCGTGACCTTGGTCGGATCCACGATCCCGGCCTTGATCATGTCCTTGTACTCGCCCATTGCGACGTCGTAGCCGGTGTTGCCCTTCTCCTTCTTGATGCGCTCGACTACCAGCGACCCTTCCCCGCCGGCGTTGTGCACGAGTTGTCGCGTTGGCTCCTCCAGGGCGCGGCGCACCAGGCTGACTCCGATCTGCTCGTCGCCGCCGTCCGAGATGCCGTCGAGCCGCGATAGCGCCCGCAGGAGCGCAACCCCGCCGCCTGGCACGATGCCTTCCTCTACGGCGGCCTTGGTGGCGTTGAGCGCGTCCTCGAAGCGGTGCTTCTTCTCCTTCATCTCGGTCTCGGTCGCGGCGCCGACCTTGATCTCGGCGACGCCCCCGCCCAGCTTCGCCAGGCGCTCCTGCAGCTTCTCGCGGTCGTAGTCGCTGGTCGTGTCCTGGATCTCCTTCTTGATCTGCGCGACGCGGCCATCAATGTCGGCCTTGGAGCCCTTGCCGCCGACGAGCGTCGTCTCCTCCTTCGTTGCCTTCACCTTGTCGGCCCGGCCGAGCAGCTCCAGCTCCGCGGTGTCAAGCTTGATCCCGATATCATCCGAGATGACCTTGGCGCCGGTCAGGACCGCCATGTCCCCGAGCATGGCCTTGCGGCGGTCGCCGTAGCCAGGGGCCTTCACTGCCAGGCTGTGCAGGACGCCCCGGAGCTTGTTGACCACCAGGGTTGCCAGCGCTTCACCTTCAACGTCCTCCGCCACGACGACGAGCGGCCTGCCCGTCCGGATCACCTTCTCCATCAGTGGCACTATGTCGCGGGCGGCGCTGATCTTCTTCTCGGTGAGCAGGATATAGGGGTTTTCGAGGACGGTCTCCATCTTGTCGGGGTCGGTGATGAAGTACGGCGATATGTAGCCGCGGTCGAACTGCATGCCCTCGACCACCTCGACCGTGGTCTCGATGCCCTTGCCTTCCTCGATCGTGATGACGCCGTCCTTGCCCACCTTGTCCATTGCGTCGGCGATGGTCTCACCGATCTCGGCATCGTTGGCGGCGATGCCCGCGACATGGGCGATCTCGCGACGGTCCTCGATCTGGATGCTCGCTTCTTTGATTGCCCCGACGACCGCGTCCACCGCCTTGTCAATGCCGCGCTTGATCAGCATTGGGTTTGCGCCGGCCGCGACGTTCTTCAGGCCCTCCCGCACCATTGCCCAGGCCAGCACGGTCGCGGTGGTTGTGCCGTCGCCCGCCGCGTCGTTGGTCTTGCTGGCCACCTCCTTGACGAGCTGCGCACCCATGTTCTCGGTGGGATCTTCGAGCTCGATCTCCTTGGCCACGGTGACGCCGTCCTTTGTGATCGTGGGGGATCCCCACTTCTTCTCAAGCACCACGTTGCGTCCCTTCGGTCCCAACGTGATCTTGACCGCGCTGGCCACTCGTTCAACGCCCCGCTCGAGTGCCCGGCGCGCGTTCTCATCGTAGAGCAGTTGCTTGGCCGGCATCTTCATCCTCCTTGCAGCGGTGTGTTAGCACTCTCCACCGGACAGTGCCAATCCATCCCTTATTGTTCAGAACCTGCAGCGTCAACGCAAGAATGACACCCAGGCCATCCTGAGTGGTTTCCATGCGCTAGCTCCCATTCTCTCTGCGAAGACCCCGATTTCTCCAGCTTTCGCGGTTTTTCGACGTTTCTGACTGTCACGTATGCCCTCGGGCAGGGGGTGGCCGCGGTGCCAGGTGATATACTGGACGCATGTTGGGACGCACCCGAGCCATGCTTTCCATCAGCAGGTTGCAGGGCGCCGTGGCGCTGTTTCTTGTCGCCGTTGGCTTCATGGTCGTGGCGCAGATGAGGGCCCGGCAGCCCATCCGCCAGGCCGGGGTGTTGCCTTCCTGGCGTCTCACGGAACTAGCCGTCCTTGTCAGGCAACAGGAAGACGCACGAAGGCAACTGGAGGCCGAGGTGGAGGCGCTGAGGCGGCGGGCGCGTGACTACGAGGCCGCGGTCATCGAGGGCCGCAGCCTGTCCGAGGCCATGGCGAGGGAGCTGGCCCGCTACAGGTTGGTGCTGGGCCTGGTTCCGGTGGAGGGCCCTGGGGTCCGCGTCGTGGCTCGGGGTGGGGCCCCTGGCACGGGCGGCATCCTCCCCTCTGCCGTGGAGGCCCAGGATCTGTCCGGAGTGGCCAACGAGCTCTGGTCCGCAGGTGCAGAAGCCATGGCCATCAACGGGATCCGCGTCTTGGCCACGACCAGCATCCGGCTGTCAGGCGGTGCCTTGCAGGTAGGATCCACCGCAGTTGTCCCGCCGTACAGGATCGAGGCCATCGGGGATCCGGCCGCGCTGCAGGCGGCCCTGGCCATCCGCGGTGGGTTCGTGGAGGGGCTGCGCTCCGTGGGGATACAGGTGACGGTGCAGGTTCACGAACGGCTGCGGATTCCTGCCAGGGGTTCGGTTGAGCCTTTTCGTCACGCCCGGCCCAAACCCGCCGAGTAGCCGTCCAGAAAGCCGGCGCGGCCGCCGCCAGGTGAGCCAGGGCGTAGCCCAGTCTCCTCCGGCCGGCACGGCCGCACCGTTCTCCCGCCCTCAGAGAGGCATGCCGCTCTTGGGTCCTGGCCGTGCGGCGCGTTCTTGGTACGACCCGACCGTGCGGCACCGCCCTCGTTTGAGGCGGGGGTTCATTATATGCGTGCCCCCAGCGGCCGTCAATCAGTCTTGCCGGCCAGTCATGCCGCGGCCACTTCGACTGCCAGCGCCACTGCCTCCCCACCGGCCAGGCACGCCGCGGCCACGCCCCGCCGTTCTCCCCGGGCGGCCATCGCGTGCAAGAGAGTGGTGAAGATCCGCGCGCCGCTTGCTCCGATGGGGTGTCCCATAGCCACGGCTCCGCCGCGTACATTGACCCGTTCGGTCCCGATTCCCAACTCGCGGGTCACGCCGATGACGACCGCGGAGAACGCCTCGTTGATCTCAAAGAGGTTCACATCTTGCGCGGTCCACCCCACTCTGGCAAGCAGGCGCCGGATGGCCTCGGCGGGCGCGATGGTAAACCACTCAGGCGCCATGGCCGCCACGGCCTGCCCGGTGATCCTGGCCAGCGGCGTCCGGCCCAGCCAGCGTGCGGCCTCGGACGATGCCAGCACCACCGCGGCAGCGCCGTCGCTGATCGAGCTCGCGTTGGCGGCGGTCACCGTGCCGCCCTCCTGGAAGGCGGGCTTCAGGGTCGGGATCTTGGCGTAGTTCACCCGGCGGGGTTCTTCATCCTCGGCCACCATCGGCGCGCCGCCGTCGGGCTGGACCGGCAGGATCTCGTTGCCGAACTCGCCTGCGTCCATCGCCGCGATGGCACGCCTGTAGCTCTCCGCGGCAAATGCGTCCTGTTCCTCGCGCGTGATCCCATGGTTGCGTGCCAGGATCTCGGCGCAGTTGCCCATGTGCCCGTGGCCGTAGGCGTCGTGCAGCCCGTCGCGGAGGATAGCGTCCACCAGGATGCCATCTCCCAGCCGGTACCCGGTGCGCGCGCGCTCGGCCAGGTACGGGGCCGCGCTCATGTTCTCCATCCCGCCGGCGACCACGACCTCCGCGTCCCCGGCCTGGATTGCCTGGCAGCCCAGCATCACCGCCTTGAGCCCGGATCCGCACATCTTGTTGACCATGGTGGCCGGGACCGAGTTCGGCAACCCCGCAGCAAGCACACTCTGGCGGGCCGGTGCCTGACCCAGGCCGGCGCTCAATACGTTGCCCATGATTACCTCGCTGACCGCGTCGGTCGGCACGCCGGCCCGCCGCACGGCCTCGGCCACAACCAGGCCGCCGAGCCGCGTGGCAGGGATCGTCGCCAGGCCTCCCATGAACCGTCCGATCGGTGTTCGCACCGCACTCAGGACCATCACATCGCCCATGCCGCAACCTCCTGGTTTGACCCCCTGTCCAGTCTACCCGGCGCGCCCGCGCGCGCAAGCGGTTGCGTCAAGGGCCTTGTGAACCGCGCAAGCGTTTGAGCAAAGTCCAGGGTAGCGTGGTTTTTGACACCCCATTTCGGGCTGATGTATAATACGCTCGTCGTAAGACCTGCCACGATCGTTGAGGCGGCGGTTGGAAGTGGCGGCCGCGCCGGTTTGGGACGGCAGGTTCCTCAAGCGCAGGGTGGAGGAGCCTGCTTCCTGTCTGTTTGAGGGGTGATGGGGCGATGGCGGAGATCCGCGTGGGGAAGGACGAGAGTCTGGACGCCGCGCTGCGGCGGTTCAAGCGGCAGGTGAAGCGTTCCGGAATCCTCACCGATGCCAAGCGTCACGAGCACTTCGAAACGCCGGCCCAGAAGAAGCGCCGGAAGCTGGCCCGCAGCGCAAAGCGGCGGCGCCGCTAGGTCCGGCCGGGCAGGTCCAGGTCACAAGGGAACGCTGGTGAAGATCGAGCAGCGCCTCGAGGAGGACCTCAAGGCGGCGATGCGCGCCAGGGACGCGCTGCGCACCTCGACCATCCGCCTGGCGCGTGCGGCGCTGAAGAACGCCGAGATCGAACGCCGCCGGCCACTTGCCGAGTCCGAGGTGATCGAGGTCGTGCAGCGCGAAGTCCGGCGCCGCCGCGAGGCGATCGAGGGTTTCACGCGGGGCGGGAGGGACGATCTCGTAGCGAAGGAGCAGCTGGAGATGGCCATCCTGCTGGGCTACCTCCCTGCGCCGTTGGAAGATGCCGAGCTCCGTCGGATTGTGGCGGAGGTCGTGGCCGAGACAGGAGCAACCGGCGGCAGGGAGTTTGGCCGCGTGATGGGCCAGGTGATGCGCCGGGTGGCCGGACGAGCAGAGGGCCGGGCGGTCGAGCGCATCGTGCGCGAGGCGTTGGGATGCTAGGCATCGGCTCGCGCGGGCGCGGGTGTGAGCCCGGGGTGCTCCCCGGGCTTTCCTGTTGGTGACAGGCGTGACGAACTGAGGGCGGTTCAGAGAGAATGGCGGCACCATCGAGGCAGCGAAGACCGATCAAGCGTGCCCAGAGCGCCGGCGGCGTGGTGTACAATCGCGCCGGCGACGAGGTGCGGATCCTGATCCTGCAGCATGAGGCCGGCAAGTGGATGTTGCCCAAGGGCACCATCGAGCCCGGGGAGACCTCCGAGGCCGTTGCATTGCGCGAGGTGTGCGAGGAAGCAGGACTCTCGAATGTGCGCGTGGTGAGCGACCTTGGGCGAGAGCGGTACTCGTTCTTCTGGCGCACCGAGGACACGTTCTATGACAAGACCGTCCACTACTTCCTCCTGGAGTTCCTCGGCGGGGAGGAAACCCGGCCCCAGCGCGAAGAAGGATTCGTGGCCGCGGAGTGGGTAACGTTCACCGAGGCGCTGGCGCGGATCAAGTACAACGAGACGCGCGAGATTGTTCGCCGGGCGCAGAGCGCGCTGGAATGCCTGGCGACGGCTGGGGAGGCAGAGGGATGAGTCGCGAGGTTGACGAGCGCGTCCGGCGCGTTATGCAGCAGTACTCCGACCACCTGAACCCCTCGTGGGTTCAGGGCTACAAGTTCCTCGGCGTGGAGACGCTGGAGGTCGAAGCCCAGGGGGCCGTGATTCGAGACGCCTACGGCCGCGAGTATCTGGACTTCGCCTGCGGCCCCGCGGTCTTCATCGTGGGACACCGCCACCCCAAGGTTGTCGAAGCCGTACGGCGCGAGCTCGACCGGATGCCGCTCTCGGTGCGGATCATGCCCAACGAGCCGATGGGTCAGCTCGCTGCGCTCCTGGCTGAGATCACGCCGGGCGATCTCCAGTACGTGTTCTTCTGCAACAGCGGCGCGGAGGCGAACGAGGGAGCGCTCAAGTTGGCGCGCGCCGCGACCGGGCGACCCGAGATCATCGCCACGATCGGCGCGTTCCACGGCAAGACGCTGGGCGCCCTTTCGGTTTCCGGGCGGGAAATGTACCGCAAGCCATTCGAGCCGCTGGTGCCCGGCGTCGTCCATGTGCCGTTCGGGGATGCCGAGGCGGTCGCCTCCAAGGTGACCCCACAGACCGGCGCCGTGATCGTGGAGCCGATCCAGGGTGAGAACGGGGTGGTGGTGCCGCCGGATGGCTACCTGAGGGCGCTGCGCGAGATCTGTGACCGCTCCGGCGCCGTGCTCATCCTTGATGAGGTGCAGACCGGGATGGGCCGCACTGGCAAGATGTGGGCATGTGAGCACGAGGACGTGGCACCGGACGTCCTCACTTCGTCCAAGGGGCTGGGTGGCGGGATCGCGCCGGTAGGGGCTTTCATCGCCCGCCCGCACCTGTGGGGGGCGATGACGAAGCATCCCTACATGCACACCACCACGTTCGGCAACCGCCTGGGATGGGCCGCGTCCGCGGCCACGATACGGGTCATCCAGGAGGAAGGGCTGCTGCCTCGCGCAACGGCGATAGGGAATCGCCTGATGGCCGGGCTCCGCCAGGCGGCCGCGACCGTTCCCGGGATGACCACGGATGTCCGGGGTCGCGGTTGTCTGGTCGGCGCGGAGTTCGCCGACCCCGACGTGGCCTTCCTGGTGCTTGCCGGAATGGTGCAGCGACAGGTGCTGGCCTTCCACGGGATCAACCGGCCCGAGGTCATCAGGTTTGCTCCGCCGCTGATCGCGACCGATGCCCAGGTGGATCGCGCGGTGGAGGCATTCGGCGATGCCCTGAAGGAGGCGCGGGCGCTGCTCTCCGAGATCGAAGCCGCTCCCGGTGCGCAGTAGGCCAGCGCCCGCGCCGGCAGCGCGCGAAGTGTTGTGAGATGGTTTCGGATATGCTAGTGTCACACTACGCCACACGAAGTCTAAGGAGGGAATGCCATCGTGAGGTTCCTCCCGGGTCGTGCAATCGCACTGGCCGTCATCCTGGCCCTTGTTCTCCTTCCCATGATCCCCAGCGCGGCTCAGCAGCCGCGGCGTGGCGGTGCCCTGCGGATCGCGCACATCGGTGAGCCGCCGACACTGGATCAGCACTGGACCACCGCGGCGATCACCGGCCACATCATGTACCACGTCAACGAGGGCCTGTTCGCGGTCAACAAGAAGTTCGAGCCCAAGCCGGTGCTCGTGGACAAGTGGACGCTGGCCCCAGACCGGCTAACGTACACGTTCACCCTGCGGCGGGGAGTGAAGTTCCACAACGGCAAGGAGATGACAAGCGAGGACGTCAAGGCATCGCTTGAGCGCTGGGGCCGGATCGCAACGCGGGGCCGATCGCTGTTTGCGAACGTGGTCTCGGTCACCAACCCCGATCCCCTGACCGTGGTGATGAAGCTGCGGGAGCCGTACGCGCTGCTGGCACTGGATCTGGGCTGGGTCGGGCAGTCCGCGGTCATCTTCCCCAAAGAGGTGATCGACGAGGCCGGCACAGGCATGGTCAAGCGGTTCATCAGCACCGGCCCGTACAGGTTCGTTGAGCACCTCCCTGACCGTCACATCCGGCTCGATCGGTTTGAGGGCTACGCGGCTCGCACCGAGGAGCCGGACGGGGCAACCGGGCGCAAGCACGCCTACTTCGACTCCATCTACATCATCCCCGTGCCTGACGCGGCGGTGCGGATCGCCGGCGTGAAGAGGGGCGAGTACCACTTCGCCGAGACGATCCCGCCCGACGAGTACGACCGCCTGCGGACCGATCCCGACCTGGTGCCCTACATCACCGAGACGGCGAGCTGGCTCACCGCGGTCTTCAACAACAGGTCGCCCCTGATGGGGAACCGGAAGATCCGCCAGGCCTTCCAGGCCGTGCTGGATCAGGAGGCCGTCATGCGGGCGGCCTACGGCAACCCGCGCTTCTGGCGCATAGACCCCGGGCTGATGCCCAAGGAACACTACCTGTGGACCGACGCCGGCAAGGAGTTCGTGAACCAGAAGAACACCGAGCGCGCCAGGCAGTTGCTGGCCGAGGCCGGCTACAAGGGCGAGCCCATCCGTTGGGTCACCACCATGGAGTACGTGGCCTACGGAACCGCGGCACAGGTGGTCAAGCCGATGCTCGAGCGGGCGGGGTTCGTGGTGGACCTCCAGGTTGTGGACTGGGCCACGCTGGTGGCGCGCCGCGCGAGGCCCGAGCTTTGGGACGTGTTCAGCACGGCGTTCAGCTTCGTCGCCGATCCGGTGCTGCTGCTGTCGCTGCAGCCCACGTGGCCGGGCTGGTACGACAACCGCGACATGAACGCGATGATGACCCTGATGCGGCGGCACTCCGACCCCAAGGTGCGCCACGAACTCTGGAAGCGGATGCAGAAGCTCTGGTACGAGGATGCGGGCACGATCAAGTTCGGCGACTACTTCGTGCTGCACCTCTTCAGGAAGGAACTCAAGGGCTACGTCAACATCCCCACCCATGTGTGGTGGAATTCGTGGCTTGAGACGCGGTAGTTTGGTGCCGGGTTCGGTGGTGGAGGGGGGACTCGCCCCCTCCACCGGGTACGGCCCGGCCGCGCGGATCTCGCAGAGGACTCCGACCCAACGATGACCGGATACATAGTTCGCCGGCTGATCGCGCTGCTGCCGGTCCTCATGATAGTGGCGACGGTAGGGTTCTTCCTCATCTACCTGACGCCCGGCGACCCGGCCTCGGTCATGTTGGGCCCCGATGCCACCACCGAGGACGTGGCGAACCTCAAGCATCATATGGGCCTGGACCGGCCTCTCCTCATTCAGCTCCTGCGGTGGTACGGCCGCACCCTGCAGGGCGACCTGGGCTACTCGATCTTCCTGCAGCGCCCGGTGCTTCAAGCGATATTCGAGCGGATCGAGCCCACCGTGATGCTGACGCTGATGTCCCTCACAGTGGCCGTCTTGATTGGGATCCCGGCCGGCGTCGTCGCGGCGGTGCGGCGCAACACCTGGGTAGACCAGGCCGCGATGGGCGTCGCGCTCTTTGGGGTATCGGTGCCCACCTTCTGGATGGGCCTCAACCTGATCCTGCTCTTTTCTGTCTACCTGGGGCTGTTCCCGGTGGCGGGCTACGTGCCGCTCGACCAATCGCTCGCTGGCGCCTTTAGGTCGCTGGTGTTGCCCGCCTTCACCCTGGGCTTCAGCGCCTCGGCGCTGATCGCACGCATGACGCGTTCGAGCATGCTGGAGGTCCTCGGACAGGACTACATCCGGACGGCCCGATCCAAGGGGAATCGGGAACGGATTGTGATCTATCACCACGCGCTCCGCAATGCGATGATCCCCACACTGACCGTGGTCGGCCTGGCGTTGGGCGGCCTGCTCGCCGGTGCCATCGTGACCGAGACGGTCTTCGCCCTGCCCGGCGTGGGCCGTCTGGTCATCTCGTCGGTAATGCGGCGCGACTACCCCGTCGTACAGGGGGTCCTGATCTTCGTGGCCTCGAGCTACGTGATGGTGAACCTGTTGATTGACGTGCTCTACGTTTACCTCGATCCGCGGATCAAATACGCGTGAGGTTTCCATGAGCGAAGTGGTCGCCTCCATCAATGACTATTCGGCCCTGTCCCGGCCTCCGGCTGGCACGTGGACCGTTGTCTTCCGCGCCCTGCGACGGAGCAGGTCTACGCTCATCGGCGGGTGCGTCGTGCTGGCGGTTCTGGTGGTCGCAGTGATGGCCCCGGTTTTTGCGCCTTACGATCCCCAGGAGATCGAGGTGCCCCGGCGACTGCAGGGCCCCAGCAGCGCGCATTTCTTTGGCACCGACAACATGGGACGCGACATCTTGAGCCGGGTGATCTACGGGGCGCGAATATCGCTGGTGGTTGGCATATTCGTTGTGTTTTGCGCCGCGGGGGCTGGGATCATGCTCGGCCTGACCGCGGGGTACTCCGACCGGCTTGACCGGTTCCTTATGAGAATCATGGACGGCCTGATGGCGTTTCCCTCAACCCTGCTGGCCATCGCGCTGATGGCCGCGCTGGGTGCCCGGCTCTCCAATATCATCATCGCGCTGGCGGTGGTCTATACTCCCAACGTAGCGCGTGTTGTGCGGAGCGTGACACTCGTGGTCCGTGAGCTAGACTATGTGCAGGCGGCCCAGGCCATGGGCGCAAGCGATGCACGCATCCTCTCCCGCCATATTCTTCCCAACTGCTTGCCGCCCGTGATCGTCCAGGGCACTTTCATCTTTGCGCAATCGGTACTGGCCGAGGCGGCCCTGAGCTTCCTGGGAGTAGGTCTGCCCCCGTACATTCCAAGCTGGGGAACGGTCATAACCACCGGCCGGATGTTCATGCAGACCGCGCCCTGGATCACGATCTTCCCCGGGGTGGCGATCCTCGTCACGGTGCTGGGACTGAACCTGTTGGGCGACGGCCTGCGGGACCTGGCGGACCCCCGGCTGCGCGGCGGGCTCGGCTAGATCCACACAGGACGCCTATGGAGATGTCAACCGAGCGCGGCACCGGCGGGATGGCCGTTGCCCGCCGCTTTCTTCGGTTCTTCCAGGACCGCGGCCACACGGTGGTCGCCAGCGCCTCGCTCGTGCCTGCGGGCGACCCCACGCTGCTGTTCACCAATGCCGGGATGGTGCAGTTCAAGGACGTCTTCCTGGGGCTGGAGCAGCGGTCGTACGTGCGGGCGGCTTCGATACAGCGCTGTCTCCGCGTCAGCGGCAAGCACAACGACCTGGAGCAGGTTGGACCGAGCCCGCGCCACCACACGCTGTTCTTCATGGCAGGCAACTTCAGCTTCGGCGACTACTTCAAGCGCGAGGCGATCGCCTACGCCTGGGAGTTCATCACGCAGGAGATAGGCGTCGCGCCCGACCGTCTGATCGCCACGGTGCTGGACGATGACGACGAGGCCTTCGCGCACTGGAGAGCCGTCGGTGTGCCCGAGGATCGGATCATGCGCATGGGGGAGAAGACCAACTTCTGGTCCATGGGCGAGATCGGCCCGTGCGGCCCCACCGCGGAGCTGCACTACGACTGGGGTCCGCAGCGCTGTACCTGCGGCCGTTCGGACTGCAGTGTGGCCCTGGACAACGATTGCCAGCGGTGGCTGGAGATCTGGAACCTCGTATTCATGCAGTACAACCAGGCGCCGGACGGCACGCGCACGCTCCTGCCCAGGCCGGGCGTGGACACAGGATTGGGCATCGAGCGCATCGCCGCCGTGGCGCAGCAGGCGGCCACGAACTACGACACCGACCTGTTCGCGCCGATCGTGGAGCGCGTGCAGGGCCTGCTTGGGCACACCGACGTCCAGCGACAGCAGGCCGTGGTCGCGTACAGGGTGATCGCCGACCACGTCAGGGCAGGAACGTTCTTGGTCGCAGACGGAGTGATGCCAGGCAACGAGGGCCGCGCCTATGTGCTGCGCATGATCCTGCGCCGTGCCATACGGTTCGGTCGCCGCATCGGTTTCGAGGGACCGTTCGTAGGCGAGGTCGCCGATGTCGTGATCGAGCAGATGGCGCCGGACTACCCTGAGCTGGTCACGCGGCACGAGTTCATTCTCAAGATCCTCGGGGCCGAGGAGGCCCGCTTCGCACAGACTCTCTCGGCGGGCCTGGAGCGGGTGGCCGAGGTCGTGGAGGCGACGCAGGCGCGGGGCGGGCGCGTGATCTCCGGCCCGGACGCGTTCCGGCTGTACGACACCTACGGATTCCCTATTGAGATGACGCGAGACCTGGCAGGCGAGGCAGGCCTTGGCATTGACGAGGAGGGCTTCCGGCAGGAGATGGAGGAACAGCGCCGCAGGAGTCGCGAGGGCGCAGGGGGACCGCCGGGAAGGGGCGCGGCGGGCGTGGAGGCCGCCGCCCTGGATGACCTCCCGGCCACCACGTTCGTCGGCTATGCTCGCTATGACTCGCCGGCAACGGTGCTGGCGGTGTTCCGAGACGGGATGCGCGTTGATGAAGCCGGCACCGGGTACGAGGTCGTCCTCGTGCTGGACCGCACACCGTTCTACGCCGAGGCCGGGGGCCAGGTGGGCGATTCGGGCATCGTGACCGCGCGGGGGCTGCGTGTTGAGGTAGGCGATGCGTGCCGCCTGAATTCTATGATCACCGGCCACGCCGGGCGTGTGATCTCGGGCCGCGTCCGTGAAGGGATGCGTGTGCGGGCCGGCGTTGAGAGGGAGAGGCGGGACGCCATAAGACGCAACCACACCGCGACCCACCTGCTGCACCAGGCGCTCCAGGAGGTGTTGGGCGAGCACGCGCAGCAGGCGGGCTCGCTGGTGGCGCCCGACCGCCTCCGGTTCGATTTCACCCACGCGGTGGCCCTTACGCCACAGGAGCGCGCTCGGGTGGAGCGCCGCGTGAACGAGATGGTGATGAAGGCCAGACCCGTGCGCGCGGCCGCCATGACGCTCGACCGCGCGCGTGACCTGGGGTCAAAGGCCCTCTTCGGTGAGAAGTACGGCGAGGTCGTCCGCGTGGTGTCGGTAGAAGGGTACAGCCGCGAGCTCTGCGGCGGAACCCACCTGACCAACACCGGGGAAGTGGGGTTGTTCACCATCATTTCCGAGAGCGGTGTGGCCGCGGGCATCCGCCGGATTGAGGCCGTGACCGGGTGGCGCGCCTACGAGCGCGCGCTGGGCAACGAGCAACTCCTGGCGGAGATAGGCACATCGCTGCGTGCCGCGCCCTCAGAGGTGCTCGAGCGCGTGCACCGTCTGAGCGATCAGGTGCGCGCCCTTGAGCGCATCGAGAGACAGCGCCAGGCAGGCGAAATCGGCGAGACTCACCATGATGAGGCCGACGTTGGTGGCTTGCGGGTGGTCACCGCCCGCCTGGAAGACGGTGCCGCCCACGACTCCCTGCGCGCTGCGGGCGATCGTCTGCGTCACCGTCTGGGCAGCGGGGTCTACGTGCTGGCCAGCGCCTCGGGCGATCGGGCCAATCTCGTCGTGATGGTTACCCCGGACCTCACCGGGCGCGGTGTGCGCGCCGACGCCCTTGTTCGAGCGATTGCTGCCCGCATGGGAGGCACCGGAGGCGGGAAGGCGGAGCTGGCACAGGCGGCCGGCCGCGACGTGGAGCGGCTCGACGAGGCCCTGGCGTCCGCCGCCGCCGAGGTGAGGCGCCTGGGTGCGACATCCTGAGGGGCCGCGGGTTCTGGCAATAGACCCGGGCGAGCGACGGCTCGGGATCGCGATCAGCGATCCCATGGGGCGTATCGCCCTGCCCCTCGAAGTCCGCGGGCGCAAGGGGTGGTCAGGCGACCTGGCCTACGTACGAAAGCTGGTTGAGACGTACGGGGTCGCGGAAGTGGTTGTGGGAAGACCCCTGACCGCGAGTGGGACCGTGGGTTCCCAGGCGGAATCGGCCGCCCGTTTCGCCCTGCGCCTGCGCGCGGCGCTTCGGATACCGGTTGTTGAGGTGGACGAGCGCTTCTCGACCGCGGGCGCGGACAGGGCAATGCGCGAGGGGGGCGCCGGCGGCCGCGAGCGGCGCAGGAAGCGCGACGCGGTGGCGGCGGCGTTGATCCTGCAGCCCTACCTAGATCGCCGCCGCCGGCCGTTGCCCGGCTCGGATGAAGGTGTTATGCTCCCTCCGTGACTGGCCGATCTGCGGGGAGGAGGGGGCTGCGGACGGCAAGGGCCGGTGGGCTTGGAGGTGTTCTGTGATTGAAGAAATGGAAGTGGTAACGCTGGAGGACGAGGACGGAATCGCGCACCGGTTCAGTGTGGTGGACATCGTGGAAGTCGAAGACCGTCGCTACGCCGTTCTGCTCCCTGAGGATGAGGAAGACGCGGCCGCGGTCATCTTCAGAGTGGAGACCCCCGAGCATCTTGTGCCGATTGAGGACGACGATGAACTGAGCCGCGTGGTGGCCGCGCTCGAGGAGACCGCCGGGTACGGGGAGATCATCCTTGAGGAGGGCGGCGAGGACCGCGATGACCTGGACGTTCTCGACGATCTGGCCGGCGAGGCCCAGGCCAACGGAGACCGGGCGGACGACGAGGATGAGGAGGACGAGTAGACTGCCCCGCGGCCTCCCATGATCGGTACGGGCGTCCTGTGCCGCATCAGGCTCCGGCGCGCGGTGTTGTCGGTGGGCATCGCGGTCGCCGGTGCCGTGTTTCTGGGCGCGGCGGCTGCCGCGCTCCTGTGGTGCGAGATGCGGCCTCCCGGAGGTCCGGACCGCTCCCGCACCGTGGTCGTGCCACCGGGGGAGACCACCTGGCAGATCGGCCGTCGTCTGGCCGAGGCCCGGGTCGTGCGTAGCGCGCGCGCCGTGGTGATTGCGGCGCGGCTGCGGCGCGTGGACGGCCGGCTCCGCAGCGGCGAGTACGCGCTCAGCCCGGCGCAGAGCGCCTGGCAGATCGTGGGCGTCCTGGCTCGGGGCGAAGCGATCCTGCACCGCATCACCATCCCAGAGGGGTTCACGGCGGCTCAGATCGCCGATGCCCTGGCAGAGGCCGGGCTGGCAGATCGCGATCGGTTTCTGGATCTGGCGTTGCGCTCGGAAGGATACCTCTTCCCCGACACCTACCTCCTGCCGCGTGGGCTTGGGGAGCCGGCGCTCGTCGCACGGTTCCTGGGCAGGTTCGATGCCGTGATCGGCGCCGATCTGCGCGAAGCGGCGCGCGCGCGGGGCCTGAGTCTCCACCAGCTCGTAACGGTGGCCTCCATGATCGAGCGGGAAGCCCGGGTTCCGGAGGAGCGCGCGGTGATCGCCGGCGTGATCTACAATAGACTGCGCCTGGGCATGCGCCTGGAGATAGACGCCACCGTGCTCTACGCGCTGGGGCGGCACAAGGCCGAGCTCGCGCTCGCGGACCTCGCGGTTGACTCGCCGTACAACACCTACCGGAATCCCGGTCTGCCGCCCGGACCGATCGCCAACCCTGGCCTGGCTGCGGTTGCCGCTGCCGCGGCACCGGCTGAGACACCGTTCCTGTACTATGTCCTGCGGCCCGACGGTTCCCACCACTTCAGCCGCACGCTGCGGGAGCACCAGGACGCGATCATACGGTACCGGAGATGAGCAACCTCCTGCGCCTGCTCGCGCCCCGGTACTGCGTTGACGCGGTGTTCGACCTTACGCCATCGCGGCTGCGGGCCTGGGGAATCGAGGCGCTCATGCTTGACCTGGACAACACACTTGTGGCCTGGGGCAAGAGCGAGCCGCCAGAGGAGGTTCTGGCCTGGCTGGAGGACCTCCGGCGGTCAGGCATCCCGGTCTGCCTCGTGTCCAACACCCTCTCGCGGCGGCTGCGCGCCGCCACCGTGGCCTTGGAGCTGCCGGCGGCACCGGGGAGATCGAAACCCAGCGCCGACAAGCTGCGCCGTGCGTTGCGCATCCTTGGTACCTCACCGGATCGAACGGCTATGGTAGGCGACCAGCTCTTCACGGACGTGCTGGCCGGGAACCGGCTCGGCATTCCCACCATCCTGACCGGGCCGCTGTCGCCGTACGAACCCCTGCGCGTTCGCTTCGTGAGGGCGATCGAGCGATTCGTGCTGCGCGCGCTCGCTCGCAAGGGAGTTGTGCCGGTCCGGCCGCAGGTCTGACCTTCCGGCTTCGCGGGCATACAGAGTGTGCCCTTCGAGATGCCTCGCGGGGTCAGCAAGGGGTGCGGGATGAACCCAGACACCAGGGTGGAGTGGTGGCCCCTCTACGTTCGGGCGCTGACCGCGCTGTTTGGAATCTCCGTGATCTTCACCGGCGTGCCGGCCGGGACCACAATCGCGTCGCCACTCACCGTGGCGCTGCTACTCGTGCTGCTGGTCGCCGCGGGCCTGCCCAGCGTGGTGGCGCCACGTCGGATCGGCGGGTTTCCCCTAGCACGCCACTCCGGGATCATGCTGGAGCTGCTCGTTGTATCCCTCATCGTGTTCGAGACCGGGGGCAAGACCAGCTTCTTCTACTTCCTGTACGTGCCGGTTCTGATCTTGGCGACGGCCGGTCGTGGGATCGTCGCCGGCGTGATCAGCGGCTGGGTGGCCGCGACGGGCTTTGCGATCGCCGCAGGCCTGGAGAGCGGGACGGCAGCCGGTTCGCTCCCGCGCGGCATGCTTCTGGTCCTGGCCGGCGTCTTGATCGGGATAATCGAAGAGCGCCGGGCCGAAGGCGCGGCGTCGGTCCTGCACGGCGTCGAGGCGCTGACACGGCAGGCGAGCACAGCCGCCGAGTTGCGCGCGGCTGTCACAACAATGGCTCCGCTGGACCTGGCCGGCCGTGCCCGTCATCTCCTGGAGCGATCGCTGCGCCTGGCCGATGCCAGTCACGGGCTCGTGGTGATGCTCGATGGCGACGGACAGCCGGTCGTCGAGGCCGGCATCGGCGCAGATGGTGTGGCCCGGGCCGCGGGTGATCACCTCCCGGCGACCGGCGTTCTCGGCATCGTGCTTCGATCAGGGTTGTCCCAGACGGTGGCGGACGCGGGCAGGGACGCGGGCTGGGCCGGCGTTCTTGGGGAGGACGGCGCGCGCTCTGCCGCCCTGATTCCGCTCGCCCTGCAGGGCACGCCGTTTGGTGCCCTCCTGCTGGCGCGCCACGATCTCAGGTTGTTTGCCGGCGATCAAACCGAAGCGGCGCGTGCACTGGCCGAGACGGCCGCGCCCCTACTGTGGGACGCCCGGGCCGTGGCGCAGTCTCGCGATTTCATGTTGAGCACCGTGAGGACCCTGGCCGCGGCCCTGGAGGCCAAGGACCCTTATACGCGGGGCCACTCGCAGCGTGTCGCGACCTGTGCCGTTGCCATCGCGACAGACCTTGGGCTCCCTACGGAGGAGATAGAGCGGATCCGCTGGGCGAGCATGCTGCACGACATCGGGAAGATCGCCACACCGGAGGCCATCCTGCGCAAGCGCGGCTCGCTGACCGATGAGGAACGGGCGGTGATGAACCAGCACCCCGAGCGCGGCGCCAGCATCCTGAGAGAGATGCCTCCATTCAAGCCGCTGGCCGATGACGTTCACTACCACCAGGAGGCCTACGACGGGACTGGCTACCCCGAAGGGCTGGCCGGTACTGAGATCCCGCTCGGCGCGCGCATCATCCGCGTGGCGGACACGTTCGATGCCGTGACTTCGCACCGTCCCTACCGTCCAAGCCGATCCGTGGAAGAGGCGATAGCCGAGCTGCAGAGGATGGCTGGGAACACGCTCGATCCGGTGCTCGTGGAGGTGTTTCTCCGCGTCCTGAGGGAGAAGCCTCCCTTTGAGATCCAGCTGCGCCTGTGGCGGGAGCGCTCGTAGTGCGGGCTGGTCAGAAATCGTGGGCGGAGGCGGCCGCGACCGTTGTGTTCTGGCCGGCCCTGGCGCGAGCCAGGGCCTCCTCGGCTCGCTCCAGCAGTTCCTGGGAGTTGTCGGCGTCTTGAGGGTAGCACGCCAGGCCGATGCTCACGGTGAGGGTCAGCGGATATGGGTGGCCCGGGGGTACAAACAAGGTGCGCTCGACCGACCCGCGAATGCGCTCCGCCAGGGCAAACGCTCCCTCCAGAGAGGCCTCGGGCAGTATCAAACCGAACCTCCCAGAGCCCAGAGCAGCCCGGAGGTCAACCACCCGTGTCTCGTTCGTAAGGATGTTGGCAAGATGCACGGTCAGGGCCCGGTCGGCCTCGCTTCCAAGGGTGTCACCGATCTCTTCTTCCTGGTCAACCGCAACCAGGGCCACCGCGAAGGAGCGCTTGAACCGGCGGCTCCGCGTCAACTCGCGCTCTGCCGCTGTTGCGAAGTGCGTCGCCTTGAACAGGCCCGTCTGTGAGTCAACGATGATCTGGTGCCGCGCTCGCTCGCGCAACTCGTCGAGGTGGCCCTGCACGGCAAGGCCTCTGCGCGACCACTGGCGCTCGTACCGCTGGATCACCTCGAGGATGCCCGATGAGATCAGGCGGTTGAGGAAGTTGACGACGTCGGGATCCTGGTCGCCGGCCGCCGGGTCACTGGAGAGTAAGTCAAGCACTGTGGGCTTGGCCTCCAGGAGGGCGCGGATCACCTCCTCCAGCGGCGTCTCCAGGGCAAGCGCTTCCCCGCTGAATCTGCCGGCGAATTCGATGAAGGGCTCTACCTGTCCGGCGGCAGCCGCCTCGGCAAGAGCGTCCATACCGGCCTGGGTATGCCGCTCTATTCGCTCGCCGTCCTGCCAGATCTGCCCGCGCGTGGGAGCGGCCACGAGGTTGCGGGCCCAGTGCGCCGCCAGCAGCCGGCGCCGCGTGCGAATGAGGTCAAGGACAACACGGTTCATCGGGGCATCTTCCCGGTATGTTACGATGGTGGGCAGCGCAACTCCTGTAACGCAGGGAAGGATGATGCCGCGGTGAACGGTCTGTGTGGCGCGGGCGGACCATGAGCACGAGGCTGAGGGGCATCCTGCAGGGGTTGGTAGGCGACGACACGCGGGCAGTTGTACTGCTTGGCGCCGACGGCCGCGCGGTTGAGACCGTGGTGAAGGGCGGCGCCCATGACCCGAGCACGTTGTCCGACGACCTGGTCGCGCTGTTCAAGGTTGGCGCCTACTGCGCCCGCAAGATGGACGGGGGCGAGATGGACTACCTGGCCGTGACCACCGAGAGCCTGGCCCTGCTCGTTGCGGCAGTTGGACCGGCGCACTACCTGGCGGCGGTACTGGATGCGGGCGGTAACGTCGCCCGCGCCCGGCTGGCGATCCGTCGGTGCAAAGCCGAGATCACGGAAGAACTGGGATGAGAAGAACCCTTTGCCTTCTGGCCGTCTGGCTTGCCGTCCTGGCATTGCTTCCCGCGGGCGCGGCCGGCGGCACGGTCAGGTCCGATGCGCTGCGCGAGGGAGCGGCGCTGTTCGCGCGGGGCAGGATGGCCGAGGCCGAGGCAGTCTTCGCTCGCGCCGTGAGCCGCCATCCTGGTTCGGCACACGGCTGGCTTTGGCTGGGTGTGGTCCAGTTCCACGCGGGCGACAACGAGCGGGCCGAGCGGTCGTTCTCCCGGGCGGTTCGACTCTCGCCGCGCGACGGCTTGATGCTGCTCTGGTGGGGTCACGCGCTGGTTCGGACAGAGCGCACCGCGGAGGCCGGTACGGCGTTCCGGCACGCCCTGCTGGCGCGATCCCCGGCCCAGGTCCGCGACCTAGCCCACCAGGCGTTACGCGCGCTGGGTCCGTTGCCGCACCCCGCAGCGCAGGCTCCGCCGGGACAGGCCCCGGTCGAGCCGCCCTTGGGCGCGCCTCCCAGCGCGCCGCCTTGGGTGCTGGACGCGGCGAGCTACAATGCCATCGCCCGCTTCTACAACCCGCGCCTCACGCACGAGCAGTCGGTTGCCATCGGCCAGGCGCTTCTGGGTTACAGCAGGCACTTCAACGTTGACCCTCGCCTGGTGGTCGCCCTCGTGGTTATCGAGTCCGGATTCCAGCCCGCGGCGCGATCGCGGGCCGGCGCGATAGGATTGGGCCAGCTCATGCCGGCCACCGCCCGCTCGCTCGGGGTGGACGCCTGGGACCCGGTGCAGAACCTCTATGGAGCCATTCGGTACCTGCGCGGCAATCTTGATCGTTTCGGTTGGAGCAATGCCCACCTGGCGCTGGCGGCCTACAACGCGGGCCGGGGCGCGGTTGAGAAGCACGAGGGAATCCCCCCGTACGCGGAAACCCAGTGGTATGTGACGAACATATCAGGTCTATACCGCCGGCTCCTGACGATCCCGGGCGAAAGCCTGGAACTCTCACGGCGGCTCTAGGCAAGTTAGGGAGGGACTAGGCGGAGTCTCGAGTGGGAAGATAGCCAGTAGCAAGCAGCCTCCGAACGGGCAAACCCGCCGTGAGGCGGGGACGCAAAGCCAACAGGGCCTGGAAGACCCAGGTTGCGGGTTTCCAGGTCGGCTGGGTTGCCGAAGGGGAGGTACTCCCAGCCTTCCGGCCCCAGCCGGGAGGCGTTTGTATCATGGAGAACGTCAAAGGGTATCGCACAGTGGAAACCCTCCGCATTCAGTGCAACGAGGCCATCCAGGCCGGGGCGGCCCTCTTCGCCGGGATGTGCGGCGACGAAGTGGATCTGGACCTGCTTGTGGCGTACCTGGCCGCGCGCGGCTTCGACGGTGGCGTAATAGTTGGAGATCAGGAGGCCGACGGCGTGCTCTGGTTCCAGGAGGGTACGCCCCGCGAGGTGTGGGTGTTCGAGGCGGGCGACATTCCGGAAGTGCTGCTGAACGGTCCGGGGCGCAACCGGCTCAGGGATCTGGCAGCACGCGGTGGCCAGGTCAGCGTTGTGGCGTGCGAGCCACCCACCGTGCCGCCGGAGTTCCTGGATTCCTCAGACGAGCAGGAACCGCAGCCCGCGGTCGCCACCGAGCCCCCGGCCCACCCATGGCCGGTCATCCTGGAGCATGTGGCAGTGCGCGTCGCGCGCAGCCGTGGTCCCCGCCTGGCAGCGCAGTTTGCGGCTGCCCTGAACCGGGCGCTGGAGCGGCACGGGGGCGGCATGGATGGTGAACGGGTTCACGCGCCGCAACTGCCCGAGTCCACCTGGCGCGTCATAGTGGAGGCGGCCTGCGCGCCGGTCGTGGCGATCGCAGGCCGCGCGTTCACCGACCGGACCATCGCCGCATCCGAGCGCGAGGTTGCGGGTGGAGGGGACGAAGCACAATCTGCTCAGGCCGCTGTTGGGACCGAAGGGGAGGGGACGCCGTGACGCGGCGGTCCTGGTTGCCGAAGGCGATCATCGGTCCACTGGCGGTGGCCGCGGGAATTACCTACGGGCTGGACGGTGGTGGGCCAGGTGTGCAGGTTGCGCGGCACGTGATGGGTGCCCTGCTGCAGCTCCTGGCGCCGCTCGTGGCCGGGCTTGGGTGTCTGACCGCGGCGCGGGCCTACGCGCGCGGCGACCGCGAACGCGCGGTCTGGATGACGGGCGCATGGGCCACCCTGGCATGGGCAGCAGGCCGCGCGGTCTTCACAGGCCACGAGTGGATCGCAGGAAAGGCGCTTCCCTTCCCATCCCTGGCAGACGGGTTCTTTGTTGCTTTCTACCTGCTGCTGGGCACGGCGCTCTGTCTGGAGGCCCGGCTTGTCTGGCCCGTGGTCGAGCGGCCGGTCCGCAGAAACCTGGCGGTGTACGGCGGCCTGGCATGGGCGCTTGCCCTCTCTATGGTCCTGGTATCGGTCGCGCAGAGTCAGGCATCTGTATTGGAGAAAGCGCTGGCCGCGTTCTACCCGGCCGCGGCCGTGTTGCTCGTGCCCGCAGGCCTCCTGCCCGCAGCCGGTTTCCGCGGAGGTACCTCGGCGTACCCGTGGCTTGCGGTGGCGATGGCAGCGGTCTGCCTCGCCGCGGCAAGCTTTGGGTTCACCTCCCTTATCCGGCATGGGCTGCACCCGGCCGTACACCGGGCAGATGCGCTCTGGGTCGCCGGTTTCGTCTTCCTAGCGGTCGGCGGATTCTGGCAGCGGGCCGCGCTCGAGGAGGCCTAAGCCGCCGTGTCGTCCTCGAACGGGTCCGGTATCTTCCACTACGCGTGGACGCGCGGGCTGGCCGCCGTCGTGGATGCACCGGCGCGCCGGACTGCAGCGGTCTTCGGACCGGGCGGCTGGGAGCAGGGCCAGCCCGGAACGGTGCTGCCCTCCGGCGTACCCCCTGGCGCGGAAGTGGTCCACCTGGCGCTCCCCGAGTGGCTGGCAGAGCAGATCGCCGGCCTGCAGTTCTCGGCCGGGGGGTTGCACACCGAATTCGTCCGCCTCGATCATCTGATAGAGCGGCTGTGCTTACAACGCTCGGACGCCGTGGTCCTGGTCATGGGCGAGAAGCCGTCCGTCTACGTGGTCGCGGACGGTCAGGTCACCCAGTGCGGAGAAGGTACCACGCCTCTGGGTGAGGCATCAGGGTGGATCGTGGTGTTCTCCGGGCATGTGCGTGCGCCCGCGGCACGGCCGCCCGCTGTTGAGGAGCCGCGGGTCGCTGTTGATGAGCCACGCGCCGCCGCGGCAGAGCAGCCCGCTCCCGCATCAGAGCAGCCCGGCGCCGCTGACGAGACCTACTTCGTTCCTGCCGCCGTCCGGAACTCCACGCCCGAGGAGGTGGCGGCCAGGATTCTGGAGGTGGCAGGGCCGGCAGGCCACGCGGTGACCGGGTTGCTCGACGGTTCGCGCACTGTCTCGGCGGTTTCAGCCACAGCCGGCGTAACCACGGAACAGGCCCGGGCAGTGGTCGGAGTGTTGATGGCGCACAAGCTCGCCTTCCGGTATGTCGGCAGGTCAAGGTCGGCCCCTGGCACAGGGACCGGCAGTTCAGGGTAGAAGTTTGACTACGATTCAGACATAAGTTCGGATAGAGGCTGAAGCGGGCTTCCGGCGGGTATTCCAGCCAGTAGGGGCGGGGTCGTCAACAAGAACCTTGACGACCTCGTGCTTTTCACCTAGGATCAGGGTAGT